>JAYTSC010000094.1:0-9073 GCA_043745885.1 Bacteroidota bacterium
TAGGGGGTCTTGTGTAATTGCCTTACAAGAAGTATTGCCACCACCATAATTGGTTAACCTTAGATCGGCTCCTAATAAATTTGATCGATAAATTAGCAAAGCTACTTCATCTTCTTCCATTGAAGCAGCTATTGCCTCATCCCACAGATAACTTACGTATTTGAAATTTGTTACTGTATTCACCTGATAAGTTTTAATTTAGAAATATTTTATTTGGGTAATGAATTACCATATCCCACAATAAATACAGAAGCCATAATGGTTAGTATTCCTATAATAATGGTCGTTTTTGTCTTACTGCTCACTCCCTGCCATTCTTTTAAAATGATTCCCCACATATTGGCAACTAAAATAATGAATGACATATGTAGAATCCAGGAACTTGCACCATTACCCATTTTGCTTTCACCCATCCCATAAAAAAAGAATTGCAAAAACCAAGTGGTACCTGCTAATGCACTGAAAAGATAATTTTTAGTAAGAGGAGATTTTTTATTTGTATAATCTCCAAATGTTTTATTCCGTGCATTCAACACCATGCACCAAATAAAGTTGGTGGTAAGCCCACCCCAAAGAATGACCACGAAAATCACATTATTCTGAAAAAGAAAATTGCCTTCCATACCGGGATGGGTAATATGCCATTGTGTATTGGCTAATTCGGCCATTGGCTTACCCGCTTCAATTCCGAAGTTAAAGAAGGCACTTAATATGCCGGAAACTGTAGCAATTATCAAACCTTTTACCAAACTAAATTCCTGTACGCTTTGTTTCTTAATAGCTTCTGGTTGACTTTTCTCTTTCATTAAACCGGCTTGTCCGCAAATAGCAATACCCAGTATACAAACCAGCACGCCTATTAATACAAATTGTCCACCCTGGTTATGTAACATGAAATCAATGGTTTGTTTTTCTTTACCCGTAGTAGGAACATAATGATAATAGATAGCAGGAATTAATGAACCAAAAGCAGAACAGAACCCTAGAATTACTGAGTTCCCCAAACTCATACCAAGATATCGAACTCCTAAACCGTAGAGCAACCCGCCAATACCCCATAACAAACCCATTAAAAATGTAGTACCCAGTATTTGAAAAGAACTGCCTTTAATAATATCTGCAAAACCTGGAATAGTAAGATAAGCTGCAATAGGTGGAACAATGAACCAGGAAAACAATCCGCCAACAATCCAGAAACTTTCCCAATTCCAGCCTTTTACTTTTTTATAAGGCATATAAAAACTACCGGAAGCAAACCCACCAATAAAATGGAAAATAACACCGAGGATAATACCCATTAGATAATGTTTTCAATACAATTAAATAATATTCAATTTACTATTTTCAAAACTAGTGTAATTATTAAATTCTCTGTCATGTACTATCATGTTTAGTGGGATATTGTTAAACTAACAGATATTCGTAATAATAACTATGTTTGGAAACGTAAAGCTTGTTCTAAAGTACTCATTTGGTTTTTATGAAAAAGAAAAGTGTTTTTCAATACCTCTTCCTTGATTATTTTTCAGCTACGCCAAAGTATCTCCAGCTGGCTGATTCCATTATTAAAGCCATTGGTGAGGGCAAGATTAAAAAAGATGAGTTACTCCCTTCCATTAATGAGCTCAGTTATGAATTTGAGATTTCAAGAGATACTGCGGAGAAAAGTTACAAATATTTAAAAAAACTAGGTATTTTAGGATCTGTTCCTGGGAAAGGATATTATGTTATGGATACTGAGGTGAAACAACCTTTAAAGGTATTTTTGCTTTTTAATAAGCTTAGCCCACACAAAAAAATAATTTATGATGCCATAGTGACTTCTTTGGGTGAACTGGCATCCTTTGACTTTTATATCTATAATAATGATTTCGACTTTTTCAAAAGACTAATACAGAATGCCAAAAAAGATTATACCCATTATGTAATTATTCCACATTTTTTAGAGGGAGGAGAAAATGCGTGTGATATTATCAATCAAATTCCTAAAAACAAACTGATTTTATTAGACAAATTGGTAACGGGTATTGAAGGAGAATATGGAGCAGTCGTAGAAAACTTTGAAAAAGATATTTATGGAGCATTAGAACGGGCCCTTCCCCAACTGAGTAAATACCATACCATCAAAATTATCGTTCCATTTTACTCGTATCATCCTAGCGAAATATTGAAGGGATTTAAGCGGTTTTGTCAGCAATATGCATTCAATTATAAAGTAGTGCATAATATCGCTAATGAACCCATCAAAGAAGGAGAAGCTTATATTAATTTAATGGAGGATGATTTGGTAACGCTTATAGAAAAAATATTAGCGACCAAAATGAAACTAGGCAAACATGTTGGTCTCATTTCCTATAATGAAACTCCGTTGAAAAAAATCATCTTGAACGGTATCACCACCATGTCAACTGATTTTCAATTAATGGGGGAAAAAACGGCAGCGTTAATAATAGAAAGGTCTGTTAAGCATATTGAAATACCGTTTGCACTATGCCTTAGATCATCACTATAAAACTCCAACTAATGCGAATTAAATATGCAAATAATAAATCCTCTTTTGAATAGCATGAGAACTAAAAAAGGAAAAATAATTGGAATCAGCTGAATTTAATCCTCTTCTGCCGGTAATGGATTTCTTCTAGAGGGAACAATCGTTTCTTCATCATCACTCAAATACACCCAAAAATCATACAATGCAAAAATATCTCCAGGCACTTTGGGACCATTGTCTTCCGTGTTGCGATCATAAGAACCCAACAGTTCACCAGAGTATTTTAGTTCCTTTAATTTTTCTTCGATTGATAAAACTTTAAAACTTTCAATTGTCATAATCCTGTATTATTATTAATCAGTTGGTACCTAATCGGGCGCAATCTAATAAGAAAAAAAACAAATTAAGAAACCTTTAAAAAACCACCGAACTGGACTCCTACTTTATTTAAAGCTTAGAATCGCTTTTTGAACTGTATTATCATTCAAATTACGAACTTGAAAATAACCGTCCATGCGCCATATCTGTCTGCCCATTAAATTCTGCACAGTTCTCAATATTTCTGCTTTCCCTTTGATAGTCAGCGTATTAAGCACAATAGAGTCTTTCAATGCAAATGCAGTTAGGTTGGCCCATTCTTTTTCGCCCGGAATAAATTTTTCTATCATTTCTGAAGGGGAGTGAAGGGCATTAAAAAATGACTTGTTTTGTAAATAATAGTGATAAACAAAATTACTCAATGTGGCTTTCTTATACAATTTTGCCATAGTCGGCTCCAGATGGGTCGTATCTAATGAAACAAATACATCAGGCGTAATTCCTCCACCACCATAAACAACCTTTCCACTTGGGGTTTTGTAGGCTTTACCTGCGCGCTTTGACGTGTCTCCTTTTACTACTTCTCCATTGCGAAACCGCTCAGCCAATTCCTCTTCATATTGCTGTTTACCCTTGGTATAGGGTTTCTGAATATTCCTTCCCAAAGGAGAAAAATACCTGGCAATGGTTAGTCTTACTGCACTACCATCGGTAAGTTGAAATTGTTGCTGTACCAAACCTTTGCCAAATGACCTCCTTCCTATAACGGTTGCCCTATCCCAATCTTGTAATGCCCCTGCTAAGACCTCACTGGCGGAAGCCGAACTTTCATCAATCAGAACAACTAATTTTCCTTTTTCAAAAATTCCTTCTCTTTTACAATGGTATTCATATCGGGGTACATGTGCTCCTTCGGTATAAACAATCAATTTTTCATCAGTCAAAAATTCATCTGCAATATCTGTTGCCTCCTTCATCAATCCTCCCCCATTACCCCTAAGGTCAAGGATCAGTTGTTTCATGCCCTGTTTCTGAAGTTGTTCCATTTTTTGCATAAATGCTTCATAGGTACGCTCTGCAAATTTGTTAATTCTCAAAAAGCCCGTCTCCGCATTTAGCATATATGCCGCATCAATGGGTGATATGGGAATTACACCTCTTGTAATCACTATATCTCTTTTTTGATTTTCTCTAAGTAACTGAATTTTTACATCAGTTTTCATAGGCCCCCTTAATATCTTTCGGATATCTTCAGGAGTTAGTTTTTTGCCGGCAATCACCAGACTATCATTCACTTTTAAAAATTTATCCCCTACTAACAAACCAGCCTTTGCCGAAGGACCTTCCTCCATTACATGAATTACATTCACTGTATCGTCCAGCAACTGGAATTCAACTCCGATCCCTTGAAAATTTCCCATTAATTCTTCATTTACCTCCTTCAAATGTTCAGCAGGGATAAAGATAGAATGTGGATCTAGGTGTGACAGTAACTGGTCTGCAGCCAATTGATTGATGCTGTCTGAGGAAACTTTATCAACATATTTGCCTTTTACAAGCTCCACCAATTCCTGCAAGGAGCTTCTTCGAGATGGGTTAAAAAAGCGGTTTCCAAGCGTTTTGTCTTTTAATTGATACCCAATCATCATTCCCACTACCATCACTAATGCAAAAAGAATCGGCAGCCAAATCTGCAATTTTTTACTTCCCATAAATAAAACCGCTTTAAATCTTAATTAAACTAACACAAATATCCTTATTTATATTTAGATAGAGCCTAAACGTTTGATTTTTAGTATGAATGTCTTAAATTGTGTATGATTACAATTTGAAAAAAGAAGTAAAAGGGAATCAGTACAAAATGAATGAGACAACCACTGTTTTATATTTTTACAGAGTATAGGTACCAAATCAGTTTCGTACTTTTAACTTTGTACTTCAAACTTACTACTTCACTCATTGCTATAAGTTATGTCTGTTAAATTAATTGCTGATAGTGGTGCTACAAAATGTGAATGGCGTTTAGTTGCCGATGGGAAAAACAAATCCATCATCACGCAAGGTATTAGCCCCTATTTTTTAAATGAAGAACAAATCATTGCACTGCTATCCAAAGAACTCCTCCCTAAATTAAAGAAAGCAACGATTACGCATATTCATTTCTATGGAACAGGACTTAGTAATGCAGATAATGTGTTGATTATTAAAAAAGTTTTTAAAACCCTTTTCCCAAAAGCTACAATTGAAGTCCAAACAGATTTACTGGCAGCTGCTAGAGCACTTTGTGGAAGAAAAAAAGGAATTGCTTGTATTTTAGGAACCGGTTCAAACTCTTGCTATTTTGACGGAAAAAAAATTGTGAAAAATAGCCCGGGACTGGGGTATGTATTAGGTGATGAAGGAAGTGGGGCCTATTTAGGTAAAAAAGTTGTACAGTATTATCTATACAATACATTTGATGAAGAATTAAAAACTCGGTTCGAAAAAAGCTTTCCCGTTTCGGCTTTTGAAATCCTTGAACATGTTTACAAACAACCCCTGGCTAATCGCTACCTCGCCTCTTTTGCCATATTTTTAGCTGAGAACAGAGGCCATTATATGATTGAGAATATTATTGAAGACGGATTAAATGATTTCTTTTTTACCCATTTATACAAATACAGGGAAAGTTGGATACTGCCTATTCACTTTATAGGTAGTATTGCATTTGGTTTTAAAGATGTATTAAAGGACCTTTGCAATACTTATGAACTGGAATTAGGCAAGGTAATAAAAGCCCCCATGGAGGGTTTATTAGCCTATCATCGATAAAAAAATTTCATGACTGAATTCAAGAAAATAACAGAATCGACTTCAACTTATCGGCATTTGGAAAAAATGTCAATTCATGATTTATTAAAGAACATTAACAAAGAAGATCATACCGTACCGGATGCTGTTGAGAAAGCTATTTTACAAATAGAAAAGCTCACTGCTGCTATTAGTGATAAAATGCTTGCCGGAGGACGCCTATTTTATATCGGCGCCGGAACCAGCGGCCGATTGGGGATTGTTGACGCAAGTGAATGCCCACCAACTTTTGGTGTACCCTACGGCTTAGTAATTGGTTTAATTGCCGGTGGAGAGAAAGCCATTACGCAAGCGGTTGAATTTGCAGAAGATAGTACGGTAGAAGGATGGACAGAATTACAGAAACATTTTATAAGTGATAAAGACGTGGTGGTTGGATTGGCTGCCAGTGGTACAACCCCCTATGTAATTGGCGCTTTACAACAATGTAGAAAGAGGGGAATTATTACCGGAAGTATTAGCTGTAATCCCCATTCACCTGTTTCTGCTGCAGCAGATTTTCCTGTGGAAGTAATAGTGGGCCCGGAATTTGTAACAGGCAGTACACGCATGAAAAGTGGAACTGCTCAAAAGCTTGTGTTAAATATGATCTCTACTGCTATTATGATTCAATTAGGAAGAGTAGAAGATAATAAGATGGTAAACATGCAATTGAGTAATGTAAAACTGGTAGACAGAGGTGTGAAAATGGTGATGGATGGTTTGTCGCTAACTGATTACGAGAAAGCAAAGTACCTGCTTTTAAAACATGGAAGTGTTAAGAGAGCTGTGGAAGCAGCTTCTGTTTTGTAAAAAATAAAACTTAGAAAGAAAGTTAAATCAAATAAACACAAGAACATTTGCCCATTGTGCATCTACTTTTATTTTCAGACAAATAAAAAAAGTGCCGTAGTTTATGCACGAGATTGAACCCTTTTATAACTGGCGACATATTTACATTGCTGAAGAAGATAAGCGCGCTCCTTTTTTTGGAAGAAAATATAGTGAGTTTACTTATTCCCAGACCGTTTACAATTATTATATCCATCCACAATGGGATGAATTTGGAAGTAGAACGCTCTACCTGAAAATTATTTATGTAGACTATGAACGCAACTTTGCCATTATTGAATTATTGGGAGAATGGAATGATGCCATTGAAAATGACATCATGGAACTTAAAAGAGAAGTGATTGATCTATTATCTAAACAAGGGATTTCTAAATACATATTGATTACTGAGCATGTTCTTAATTTTCATAGCAGTGATAAAGAATATTACCAGGAATGGTATGATGAAGTAAGTGAAGCAGATGGCTGGATTATTGCCTTGAATATGCCAGAAGCAACACAATATGATTTTAAGAAGAAAAAACTTAATTATTACATTGAGCTAATGGAAATTCCTGATTGGAGAATTTACAAACCTTATCATTTATTTAAAAAGATAGATGCTGAATTGAAAAAACGATTAGATTGAATGATTTGGATGATAGGGATAGCTGACAAGCCTGTTTTTTGTGTAGAAAACCGCTCAATTGGAAATGCCCATTAATAATCCTGAAATTACTTGATTTGACCACGTATGATGATAACAATTTGAAAATACCCAAAATCATACTAACTTAACACCCAATTTATCACCTATAAAAAATAAGAAAAATGTCATTACCCGTAAACAATAAAAACAGTGGGAAACCCGGTAGTAAAGGGCCCAAAGGTGGATTACAGGGCTCAAAATTTATAGCCAAGCCAGGAGCCAAAGCTGCCGGCCCTGGTAAGAAACCAATTAAAACAGGTGGATCAAGGGGAAGCTGATTTGTTATTGAACAGATGAATATTGAAAAGGGAAAGAATGTCAACTACTATTTTCTTGCTCATTATTCATCTGTTCCAAATCTTCATTCAACATTTACCATTCAACAATCAAAATAATTTATTCAGCCTCTCTTCAATTCCTAAGCCAAATTTTCGCATAGTATCTTTTGCCACATCGTAACCTGCATCTGCATGTCTAATAACGCCAATACCTGGATCATTTCTTAGCACGCGACTAATTCTTTCAGCAGCTTCATCAGTTCCATCAGCCACAATCACCATTCCTGCGTGAATGCTATAGCCCATTCCTACTCCGCCACCATGGTGTAAACTTACCCAACTGGCACCACCTGCAGTATTTACCAAAGCATTCAAAACCGGCCAATCAGCAACTGCATCAGAGCCATCCAACATGGCTTCTGTTTCCCGATTGGGGGAAGCTACAGATCCGGTATCCAAATGGTCTCTCCCTATCACAATAGGCGCTTTTACTTTTCCTGTTTTGACTAATTCGTTAAAAGCAAGTCCTGCCCTTTCTCTTTCACCCTGTCCTAACCAGCAAATACGAGCAGGCAAGCCTTGAAAAACAATTTTTTCTTTGGCCATTTTCATCCAGCGTTGCATACTTTTATTCTCAGGAAATAATTGAATGATCACTTCATCAGTAACGGCAATGTCATTTTCATCCCCACTCAAGGCTGCCCAACGAAACGGTCCCTTTCCTTCACAAAAAAGTGGTCGAATATAAGCTGGTACAAACCCAGGAAAATCAAACGCATTTTTTAACCCATGCTCCAAAGCACGGGCGCGCAAATTATTGCCGTAGTCAAAGGTAATGGCTCCCTTTTTCTGTAACTCAATCATGACTTCTACATGTAGTTTCATACTATCATAACTCAATGCAATGTATTTTTCAGGATCTTTTTCTCGAAGTAGATTGGCTGCTGCGTTTGATAAAGTATGTGGCACATAACCTATTAACGGATCATGTGCCGATGTCTGGTCAGTTAAAACATCAATGTTAATATTTCTTTCTATTAATCGCTTTAATAAATGAACAGCATTACACAAAACCCCTATACTTATTGCCTCTTTATTCTTTTTTGATTGTATAGCAAAATCAATAGCTTCATCTATTTCAATAAATTTTACATCCAGGTATTTTGTATCAAGTCTTTTGTCAATCCGCCATTCTTCTACTTCCGCTACTAAACAAACTCCATCACACATGGTAACCGATAAGGGTTGGGCACCTCCCATTCCTCCCAATCCGGCAGTGACAGTTAAAGTTCCTTTTAAGGTCCCGCCAAAATGTTTATCCGCAAGTGCAGCAAAAGTTTCATAGGTGCCTTGAACAATTCCTTGTGAGCCAATATAAATCCAGCTTCCTGCAGTCATCTGACCGTACATCATCAAACCCTTTTTTTCCAGTTCCGTAAAATGTTCCCAAGTGGCCCATTTAGGAACCAATTGTGAATTAGAGATCAAAACCCTGGGGGCATCTTTATGCGTTTTAAGCATGGCTACCGGTTTGCCACTTTGTATTAATAGGGTTTCATCATCATTCAAATCCTTTAATGCTTTAATGATTAGATCCAAGCTTTCAAAATTTCTTGC
>JAYTSC010000095.1:0-6294 GCA_043745885.1 Bacteroidota bacterium
TGCGTTGGTTGAAATTTGTGACCTCATTCTGGAAGAAAATAAATTAAGAACTGATGATGAAAAGAAGCTTTATCTGATGTTTGACCAGATGTATTGGACACTCACTTATGGTAAAACCGTTCATTACAATCCCATTTCGGTTAGGCCTGAAATGAAACCATTCACCGTTTTTGTAGATGGCATATCAAAAGCGTTTGCCGCAACCGGCGTTCGAGTTGGATGGGCATTAGGACCTGAAACGGTAATTGCAAAAATGAAAGCGTTACTGAGTCATTTAGGTGCTTGGGCACCAATGGCAGAACAAAAAGCAGTGGCAAAATATTTAGTGCAAAAAGAAAATATTTCCGCCTATTTGGAACATTTTAAATCGGAAGTAGCATTTAGGCTTAAAAGTATACATGAAGGCTTTATATTATTAAAAGAAAAAGGTTTCCATGTTGATTCCGTTTCACCACAAGCTGCCATTTATCTCACCATAAAAATTGATTTGGTGGGCAAATTAAATGCAGATGGTAATTTGCTGGCGACACAAGCAGAGGTCACCTCCTATCTTTTGGACGAAGCTAAATTAGCCGTAGTGCCATTTTCTGCATTTGGAGTCGGAGGCAATAATCCCTGGTACCGACTTAGTGTTGGCACATGTAAAAGGGAAGAAATACCGGAAATGCTATCCAAATTGGAAACTGCATTGGGCAAACTTCAATAAAGATTTCTGTGTTTAGTTGATTACAAATCTGAGAAATGTAAAATTCTTTGCAATTTGGTCCTTTGTTTCTTTGTGTGAAATGGGTTGTTTATGAATAAACTCAATTTTTATTACTCGTAAAAACAAAAGCTTTCTGATTTTTTTCAGATAGAATTTTTTGGATAAGATGGGATTTTCTGATAATCTTACGGCGGTTTATATCTATAATTTCATTTGCAGTACAAAAGGCTTTCCAGTTTTCTGTATGAAAGAGAATTTTATTAAGCAGATCTACCAGTTGGTCTTTTTCAGCATCATTTAAATGACTGGTTTTTGATAACACCAATAAATCTCTGTTAGCATCACTCATACTTAAAAATTTATTTTTTATCTATGGCCAGGTGGACAACCACAAAACTTAGAGGCATTGTTTTTTTTAAAAACGCCACAAGAACTACCTGTCATAACAAGTAATAACAACAAAAAGAATATTTGGTTTATTTTTAATTTCATGATCTACTATCTAAAATACACATTTAGCCAGTAAATTGCCAAGAAATAAACCTATTGTCTAAAAATTTTAACATAGAAAAGGTCTTAGTTGCTCCTTTAGACTGGGGCTTGGGACATGCAACCAGGTGTATTCCCATCATCCGCGGCTTGCTAAGAAATGGATTCCAGGTGGTATTAGCCGCAGAGGGGGTACAGGCATCCCTTCTACATACTGAGTTTCCCGACCTACTTATTTTACCGCTGGTTGGTTACAGAGTAAGGTACAGTAATAAAAAATGGATGTTGCCTTTCACCATTCTTCGACAACTACCCGGCCTTTTCATTATCATTAAAAAAGAATATTCCTGGTTGCAAAAGGTAATCAAAGAATACAAAATAGACTTAGTTATTTCAGATAATCGTTATGGGTTATCCACTCCGATTATACCTTGCGTTTTTATAACACACCAACTAATCATTAAAGCCCCTTTTCGATGGTTGGAAAATCTTTTACAAAAAATAAATTATCATTATATCAATCAATTTACAGCCTGTTGGGTACCGGATGTTGCCGGAGATAAGAATGCTGCCGGCTTATTATCGCACCCAACATTACTACCCCATACGAAAGTTCATTATTTGGGGTTGCTTTCGCGATTTCAGTTAACGCCGATTGCAAAAAAGTATGACTATTGTATCCTTTTGTCAGGTCCGGAACCACAAAGAACCCTATTGGAAAAAAAATTACTTCTTGGATTGGATCAGACAAAGGGTACTATCCTTTTTGTAAGAGGTAAGCCCGGATCAGGTGAGTATATAGAGGTTCCTAAAAATGTGATTATCAAAAATCATTTACCCGGAATTGAATTACAAGAAGCGATCTTGCAAAGCGAGTACATTATCAGTAGAAGTGGTTATACAACCATAATGGAGCTTTTATCGCTTCAGAAAAAAGCAATTCTAATACCTACGCCCGGACAAACAGAGCAGGAATGGCTTGCTGATTGGTTACAAAAGCAGAACCTTTGTATCACTGTTGCACAAGCAAATTTTGATTTAGTTGGCTCGATCAAGAAGGCGGAATCCTTTTCTTTTGAAACATTGTCTTTGCCCTTATTTAAAGGAAGCCAGATCAATGAGCTATTAGATAAGCTGTAAGTTGTAGTCGTTTTTTGAACAATTAAGAATCCATAATACAGTGAAACAAACACCTTGGTTTTGGTGATTATGAATTAATCTTAAAAAAATCCTCGAAATCAACGATGAAGAACAACAAAGCATATGCTGCGGTTATGGGAGCAAATTTTATTTTTGGTGCTAATTATGCAATAATCAAATACATAACCCCTGAGTTTTTGCATCCCTATGCCTTAAATGTGGTTCGCATTTTGGTAAGTTTAGGCTTATTCTGGTTTTTGTTTTTATTTAAACCCGGGAAAGTTATTTTACTAAAAAAAGACATCCCCCGGTTTCTTTTATGTGCCTTAACGGGGGTTGTGATAAATCAGATACTATTTATCAAGGGTGTTTCACTTACCACACCCATTCACAGCTCCCTATTATCACTGGCAACACCAATATTTATTACACTTATTGCCGCATGGTTATTGAAAGAGGGTTTTACCTGGTTACAATTTATTGGCTTACTGCTAGGTATAGGAGGTGCCATACTACTTATATTTTTAAAAGATAATAAGCATTTGGGAAGCGATATTTTACTGGGTGACATCATGGTACTCATCAATGCTATCTCTTATGCTTTTTACCTTGTTCTGGTCCGCCCATTAATGATGCGATATAGTGGCATTCAGGTACTAAGATGGATTTTCACCTTCGGAGCACTGGTTATTTTACCCTTTGGTTTCCCAGAATTTTTGGCAACTGATTGGTCTGCATTTCAATTTTCTCATTGGCTGGCACTTGCTTCCGTGGCCATTGGAGCAACCTTTCTAGCTTATCTATTAAATTTGTACGGCATTTCAAAAATTGGGCCATCCGCAACAGGAGCATTTATTTATACGCAGCCTGTATTTGCCGCCGTGATTGCGATTATTTTTGCAGGAGAGCATTTTAGTTTTGTAAAATTAATTGCAGCAATACTCATTTTTTCGGGCGTATATCTTGCCAATCTTAAAAAACGGACTGATTAGCTTTTGGGGTAATCAAAAAACCAAAATGTTTTTTCTGCTTTACGGAAATTTTTCCATTTTCCTATGGTTGATGTAATGGCAAATATTCCACAAGTAGGCATATCATCAATCTTAGTAGGAGTGAGTTCATTCATAAATTCTGTGATACCGGGATTATGAGAAAATAGGGCAGCTGTTTTGATAGAGTCTTCTATCTCACTAATTACTTCATAAAACACAGAAGCATGGGCATGGTATAATTGGGGAATGGTTTCTATCTTTTTCAGATCAAATTGATACACTTTCGCAAAGAGACCGGCAGTTGTTATCGCCCTTTTTGCAGGACTGGAAATAAACGCATCAATACTAATTTTCTTTGCCAACAATCTATCCGCCATCATGGGTGCATCACGAATACCACGCTCATTTAAGGGTCGGTCAAAATCATTTTGTCCGATGGTTACCCAGCTGCTTTTGGCATGTCGTATAATCAATAACTGTTTCAAGCCTAAAAGTTACAAAAAACTCAGCATACATTTGTAATCATGGCCATTACCAGAATCAACATTGAAGAATTTTTAGTCCTTTGCAAAGAGCACCCTGTATTAGATGTTCGTAGTCCGGGAGAATATAGTCATGCACATATTCCCGGTGCAATCAGTCTTCCTTTGTTTTCAGATGAGGAAAGAAAGGTGGTAGGTACTGCTTATAAACAAGAAAGTAAAGAAAAGGCTGTGAAGATGGGCCTTAATTTTTTTGGCGTGAAAATGGTCAAGATGGTGGAAGAGGTAGAAGCCTCATCTAAAGTAAGAGATAAGAAGTACGATGTACGAAGTGAAGACAAGTCAGTTGCTAATGATTCAAATATTGTTTTAGTACATTGTTGGCGTGGGGGTATGCGAAGTGCAGGTGTAGCCTGGTTATTGGACTTATATGGTTTTAAAGTATTTACATTAGTTGGAGGATATAAAGTTTATCGAAAATGGGTTTTACAACAATTTGAAAAACAGTATTTTTTTAATATTTTAGGTGGATATACGGGTAGTGGCAAAACAGAAATTTTACAAGTACTGGATAAAAAAAATGAATTAGTGATTGATTTAGAAAAATTAGCCAGCCACAAAGGATCCGCTTTCGGTAGACTTGGTCAACCCATTCAGCCCTCGCAAGAAATGTTTGAAAATTTATTGGCTGCCGCATTAAAAAATACGGATGAAAGAAAAGAAAAACGAATGGGTAGCCCTGAAAAAACAGCTTATATATGGCTAGAAGACGAGAGCCAGCGAATTGGGGAAGTAAATATTCCAAATAGTATTTTTAGTCAAATGCGAGATAGGCCCGTTTTCTTTTTAGATATCCCATTTGAAGAGCGTCTACATTTTATCGTTACCCAGTATGGAAAATTTGATAAGATAGAATTGGTAAATTCGATCATCAGAATTAAAAAAAGATTAGGGGGATTAGAAACAAAAATAGCTATCAATTACCTGATAGAAGATAATATAAAAGATGGCTTTGCTGTTTTACTTGCCTACTATGATAAATCTTACGGTAAAAGTTTACAGAACAGAACTAATTTAGCGTCTTTATTAACCAAGGTTGTCTGCTCGCAAGTAGATGATGAAAATAATGCAAATACGCTTCTGGAATTTCAAATAAAATCAAAAAAAGTGTATCATGACTAATCCTTTAAAGAAACATTGGGAAACCGTATATAAAACAAAACAACCCAATGAAGTTAGCTGGACAGAAGATATCCCACAAACCTCACTTGATTTTATTCATTCTTTCAAGGTATCCAAAACTGCTAAAATTATTGATATTGGTGGAGGGGATAGCAAATTGGTTGATTTTCTATTGGATGAAGGATATGAGGATATAACAGTACTCGATATTTCAGAGGCTTCCTTAAAAAGAGCGAAAAAACGGTTAGGCAACAAAAGTAAGAAAGTTACTTGGGTGGTATCTGATGTTACATTATTTACACCACAAACTAAATTTGATGTTTGGCATGACCGGGCAACATTTCACTTTTTAACTTCACAGGAACAGATCAATAAATACTTAGCTATTGCCAGAAAAGCAGTGAGTGGTTATGTCACTATTGGAACATTTTCAACCAATGGGCCCAGTAAATGTAGCGGATTGACTATCAAGCAATATAGTGAAGATCAATTGCAAAGAGAATTATCCAATGGATTCAATAAAATTCGTTGTATTAATGAGAATCATATAACTCCCTTTAAAACAATACAAAATTTTCTTTTCTGTAGTTTTAAAAGAAAAATCGAATAATTCAATCGATTGATGATTTCTTAATTTGCGATCCAGTCTGCAATCGTAAAATAGCCCATCCAACTCATTACCAATACCACTAGCCATCCGGCAAACTGTAAAATGAGTGGATGTTGATAGGCTCCTACTAGTTTTTTGTTTAAGGCAGCTAACAACATAACGGCTAAAGCAATTGGTAAAATCAACCCATTTAATGCCCCTACGGTAATTAATATTTTTACAGGATTTCCGATTATGGCAAATATAAGTGTGGAAAAAATTATAAACCCTGAAATCATCCAACGATAATTTTTTTCAATCCATGGATGAAAGGACCTAAGAAAAGAAACCGAAGTATAAGCTGCACCTACCACAGAAGTAATAGCAGCACACCACATAACCACACCAAAAAAACGATAGCCTAATTCACCTGCAGCTGATCGGAATACACCTGCCGGAGGATTTTCAGGAGTAAATAAACCTCCTTTGATAAAAACGCCCAATGCCGCTAAAAAAAGTACAAATCGCATAGTAGCCGTTATCATGATTCCTGTAACCGCACTCTTTGTTACTTGTGGCAATGAAGATTCGCCTTTTACTCCAGCTTCCAGTAACCGATGTCCGCCGGCAAAACTGATGTATCCTCCAACTGTTCCACCTACTAAAGTAACAATGGCAGTTACATTAATTTTTTCAGGAATAAAACTACGATAC
>JAYTSC010000096.1:0-3793 GCA_043745885.1 Bacteroidota bacterium
GCAATTACCGCTGCCATATGGTGCCTTTTTAAAACATCCTCGAAAAACTCATCACTATAATGGCGGGTATCTCTTGGTTTTCGCAATCTAAGTTTTGCACTAAGAAACCAGTCTACATTCAGATCTGTTTTTTCTTTGGATAATTTTTGGGTATGTACTATCTGTGCATAATGCCTATTGGCAATCGTAATTCTGTTTCCTAAACGATAATAGATGGTTTTATCAGCACCAAAAAAATAGATAAACGAAATGCTGATGGATAAGACCATCCCTCCTGTAAAGCCTGCAGCCAATAACATTATCTCAGTGCCTTTTAAAAGTTCTTGATCATGGGCATAATGAATGGCCTTAAAAAGGTAAAAGACCAGAAAACTTACAGGTAGCAGGGCATTGTTAATACAATATTTTAAAAAGGGCTGTTCGGTAGTAGCCAGAAAACGAATATTTCGACTATGCAAGATAAAAGTGGTGATATTCCAGCTCATCACAAAAATGCCTACAGCAAATCCAACAATGGCGGTACTGAATAGGGTTACTTCACCAAAATATTCAGGTGCCAAAAAAAGTGAATTGGCGCCAAAAGTGTACATGAAATTACCTGCTACCGTAGCAAATAACATAAACCAGAACACAAGAAATACCTGATACCTTCTAAAATGCAACAAAAAAAGTTGCACCGGCATGGATCGCCAAAAGCCAATCAGGTATTTTTTCATATAGGGAAGAGTGATTTTTTAATTACACTGCTGCATGATCCGGAATTTTTATATGCTTACGCTTTCCACTAATAAGAAAGTATATGGATAATAAGGACAATAATAAAAGCATCCCGGTTAACTGATGTAACTGGGCTATCCATTCAAAAGCACCCCAATGTCCCGGAATAATTCCGGTACTCGTAAGTACTGTTGCAATACCCAATACCAACTGGATAATAACCATGAATAATGGCTGCCATCTTATTTTTTTTAATAACTGAGATCCTTGTATCCTTGACAAATGAAAAGTCCAAATCAATAATAATGCGCACAACAAATAAGCCATTCCTCGATGTATAAAATGAATAAAAATTTTGTTATCAATTAAATTCAAAAACCAAGGTTGTTTATGTAATAATTTATCCGGAACCCAATCTCCATTAATGGTGGGCCATGTGGGGGCAGCATTCGCAGCTTTATGTCCGGCCATTAATGCGCCATAGATTAGTTGTATCACCAAAAGAACCAAGAGCAAAAGATTCCATTTTTTCCCTTTTTTTGATTCGAGGCGTTCTTCTTTATTTACAACTAATGACAATGCAAACCAGAAACAATAACACAATAATCCAAGTGCAAAAATAAAATGTAAGGCCAGCCTCGTTGGTTTTACATAAACGGCATCGCCGGCTAGTCCACTGGCAACCATGATCCATCCAATGGCTCCTTGTAATGCACCTAGTAAAAAGAGAATCAGGAGCGGTTTGATCATCTCATTTTTAAAATGCTTTTTGAATAATAACCAAACAAAGCCAATAATAAATACCAAGCCAATGGTTCTGGCCCATAAACGATGAAACCATTCCCAGAAAAAAATAAACTTAAAATCAGCAAGTGTAAATTCGAAATTCAATATTTGGAATTGGGGGGTTTGCCGGTATTTTTCAAATTCGGCAACCCACTGTTGGTTATTTAAGGGAGGCAGTGAACCGGTAATCACTTCCCATTGTGTTATAGAAAGACCACTTCCGGTTAAACGAGTAATTCCCCCAAGGGCAATTTGAATAATTGTCATACCCACACCAATGAATAACCAGGTAGCTACCAGTTTTGAAGAACGATCTATCTTGTTCATATAGCCTTTGTTTCAGAATAATGGCAAAGGTAACAGTATCTTGGGCAGACGCATATTTTGACAAACGAATTTAGAAAGTATTGGCAAGAATGTTGAATTTTACCAAAATGTTAGAATCATTTTACCAAACAAAGTTACTAGAAGCCGGATCTGATGAAGCCGGAAGGGGTTGTTATGCAGGGCCGGTTTTTGCAGCAGCAGTAATTCTACCAAAAGATTTTTACCACCCTCTTTTAAACGACAGTAAGCAGGTACCCACAAAACAAAGAACAGTCTTAAAACAAATCATCGAGTCGTCAGCCATTAGTTGGGCCGTAGCCAGTATTACTAATGAGGAAATAGACAAGATAAATATTTTAAAAGCTTCTTTCAAAGCCATGCACCTGGCAATTGACCGGCTACAACCTAATCCCCAATTGTTGTTGATTGATGGTAACCGTTTTATTCCTTATAAAAAAACAGCGCATCATTGTATTATAAAAGGAGATGGAAAATATGCTTCTATTGCAGCCGCCAGTATATTGGCGAAAACTTATCGAGATGCCTATATGTTACAATTGCATGAAGAATTTCCACAGTATGGGTGGGACAAAAATAAAGGATACGGCACTTTGGTACACCGCACTGCCATAGAAAAATATGGGTTGTGTAAATACCACCGAAAGAGTTATCGGATTGGACCTAACCAACTAAACATTTCTTTTTAAAGTGTTCCACAAATAGCACAAGTTTCTACTTATTCCTCCCATTTGCCGGCACCTTCTCTAATCACTTCATATACTTCTTTGGTACAATCCACCACAGTGGATGGAATCATTCCACCGATACCGCCATCAATAACGATATCTACTAATTTGTGAAAGTTATTATACATTAATTCCGGATCGGTATATTCTTCCACCATTTCTCCGGGTAAGGAAGCAGAAAGCAGGGGGTGGTTCAATTCCTTCACAATGGTTCTTGCAATTTCATTATCCGGTACACGTAAACCGATAGTGCTTTTTTTACTATGCAATAATTTGGGTACTTCTTTACTGGCAGGTAAAATGAACGTATAGGGGCCGGGTAAGTAATTTTTTAATAGTCGGTATAGTGGTGTTGAAATAGTTTTTGTGTATTTACTCAGATCACTCAAATTATAGCAAACAAAACTCAGTTGGGCTTTGGTCGGATCTATGTTTTTTATTCGGGCAATTCGTTCAATTGCCTTATGTTGAAAAATATCACAACCCAAACCATATATGGTATCGGTTGGATAAATAATAATACCTCCATCTAGCAAACATTCAACAACGGTTTTAATATGTCTCGGGTTGGGATTATCCGGATGAATGTGTAATAACATTTTGCAATTTACGAAATATATACTGGTTTATTATCACAGAGATAGTAAACAATTGTATTTTTCATAATACAAATCAAGTGTTAAAGTACTAACTACTTTTTGCCACACTTGCCCGTCCGTTCAGGTGGGGATTCACAGATTTTTATTCTTAAAATCAGTACCCATATGTGGAAATTTTAAAACATATTGTTGACACATCATTGAGACAAAAAATAAGGCGGCCTTGTGCCGCCTTCTGTTTGTAACCCCTATTGAGAACTGTATGGATGATTAAGCCATGTAAGGCTATCAATCCGAAATAAAATTAAGTAGTAGCTTTCTATTGTATACCTAGGCTTATACGTAGAAAATAGGGTGTTTTAACGGTTGTTTTTCTCGGCAGATTTATACAACTTGTCGGGGTATTGGATTGCACTGAATAGAAATAATGTGTTATTTTTTTGAAACGAATAAAAAAAATCATCAATTATTATTACAAAAAAGAATTCCATGAAAAAGGTAGTATTGATTGATGACCATATATTATTAAGAGCTTCGCTTGCCTATATCATTAATTCTTTCCCTGGGTATTCAGTTCTATTTGAAGCCAATAATGGCAAGCATTTTACAGAATTAATT
>JAYTSC010000097.1:0-8179 GCA_043745885.1 Bacteroidota bacterium
TTTTTTATGAAGTGGTTTCGTAAATTATAAAAAAAGAAGGAAAGCACACAAAATGAAAGAATTACATTAGCTAAATACACACGATAGTTGTTTATCTTATACTCTTCTAACAATTTGGCAGTTAAGTTAGCAATAAATTGAAGAAAAATAAACCAGAATATATAGTAAAGCTCCTTTGGCATTCTCTTAAATGGTTTAATAAAAAAGAGTAAAGCAACCAAAGGAGCCCCTGTATCAATACAATTGAGTATGGTAGTAAGTAGGCTCAATTATTATGTTTTTTCAAAATGCAAAAAATTGTAAATTAGTAGAAAAATTAAATATTATCCACAACCTGGAGGGTAAGGACATCCATCAATTTCGCTTACACCCTGTGGTGCTGCAGCTCTGGTCTTTTTTGAACCACTTGCTTTGGTTTTTTTATCAACCCTTGCAGTGATGAGCACTAGCGTATACGGCACTCCATTCGCTTGCTTCTTTTTGATAAGTTGTTGCGATACAATAACGCCTTTTGCAGAGGGATTAGCCTCCAGCATTTTTAATAATTGGTCTTTTTTAAAGTAGAATTCAATTCTACATTCTTTGTTTGCCATTGATTTAGATTTTGGATTGGTGAATAAATGTCAAATTTGATTTAAATCTACGAAAACAATAGATAACTTTCTGCTTTCTTAGCCGGGGAAATTCCACATAAAAATAGCGGGAAATTTCCCGTTTACTATAATTAAGGATGCGTTAATTTTATACTTCTTGAATTTGATTCAGTTATTCCTGATAACAGTATGTATTATTTTTCGATTTTAATTGCTTAGTGAATAGGTATACTTAATTCAAGTATCAATATAAATAATAGTTGATTTTAAATACAATAGATAAATTTTCATCTCATTT
Source organism: Bacteroidota bacterium (assembly GCA_043745885.1). Lineage (GTDB taxonomy): Bacteria > Bacteroidota > Bacteroidia > Chitinophagales > Chitinophagaceae > Sediminibacterium. The sequence continues at coordinate 892 of JAYTSC010000097.1, forward strand.
GCATTCTAGGTGATTTTTCCTTGAAACAATTGAGTTATTAAATGAAAGTATTGCCTCAGACTCGCGGATTTTATCAACATCAGCAATTTTATACTTCTAATCTACACAAAAAAAGTTGGTATGCTTGCAATAACATATTTGTAATCTAATGTAAATGGTGTATTTATTATTAAAAATAATTCTATGAAAAAAGATGCAACTAAAGGAAAACTATGTAAACAACCCAAAGCGGTTGCCAGAAAATTTAAAACAAGTGTATCTCAAAGCAGGAGGAATTTTATTCTTGCCTCAGATAAAAAATGGGTTAATGGTACAGAAATAAAATACCTGTTTTTAAAAGGTCCGGCCAAACAAAAAAAAGTAGTCAGACAAGCATTCTCCCATTGGAAAAGTTTAGGCATTGGAATATCATTTAAAGAAGTTTGTTTGAAAGCTGATTCAATGGTAAGAATTGGTTTTGACCAGTCTGATGGCTCTTGGTCGTATGTAGGAAGGGAAGTTTTAACTATTGCCAAAACAAAGGCGACCATGAATTTCGGATGGGACCTAACCACTGCTTATGGAATGACCACGGCATTGCATGAAATTGGTCATACCATCGGTTTTCAACACGAACACCAAAGCCCAATATCCGGAATAACCTGGGACACTAAAGCCGTTTATACAGAATTTTCAGGAAGCCCCAATTTCTGGTCAAAGGCTGCAATCAATGCTAATATTCTTTCCAAACTTCCCGCTAACCAGATTCAAGGATCTGCCTGGGATCCTAAGTCAATAATGGAATATGAATTTGGTGAAGGCTTGGTAATTGCACCTACAAAATATAAGGTCGGGATTTTCCCCCCAGGCATATTGTCTGCAAATGATATTACAGGAGTAAAAGCTTTTTATCCATCGGAGAAAAGTAATTCAATCAAAAAAATTCAACTCTATATAGCTAATGCCATAAAGGCCAATTCGGGAGAACAAAATGATTTCCTGTTTACTGCTCCGGCTACACAAAAATATACTTTCCAAACCAAGGGAGAATTAGATACCGTAATGGTAATTTTTGAAAATGGAAGGAAAGAAAATTATTATTTATCTGGTGATGACGACAGTGGATTAGAGAAAAATGCTAAAATCGTTTTACCACTTGTGAAAGGTCGAACTTATTTAATTAATATTCGGGTAATGTATGCTCAGAAGAAAAAAAATAGTGTATTAATTATTACTTAGTCTCCGGCAACGCAGTATAAGCTTGCTTGGTTGATAAGTAACCTATAGCAACAAGAACGAATTTGAAAACGGGAACGAAATCATTTTCCAACTATTCATGATTAATTTATGGAATATCATCAACCATATAAAAATCCTCGCCAAGCTGTAGGATATTGGGTATTGGCATTACTGGTAACTCTGGCTTTACCGGCAATCATAATATTTGCCATTTGGATACTGATTGCTCGTAAAATACTAAATCAAAAAAAAGTAGTTATCTCAGGACAAAAAAATTATGTATTTAAAGAAACTACCCTTATAGAAATTCATACTTCCTTACTGAAGGATGTGTTATTCAAAAAAGACGACAATGAATGGCTTCGGATTTACCCTAATAAAACTAGTCCTTCACAAACCATTATTGAAATTGATGGAACACAATTAACCGGTTATGCGTGGGATGGTTGTAGTCCAAAATTTCAATTAGGCGATCTAATCTTTGGCACACCTGATGGCGTAATCGGCATGAATCGAAAACCTAAAACTTACTATGCATCAATGGCGCATGATATTTTATACCAATTTCGGGATCAATTAGTAGGAAAAGTTACCCGCAAGCAGGCAGATGCTATTTTTTTAGAACAAATGAAAAAGCAACATTTTTTTTTGGCAAATTTATATTATCGAAGTGTAAGAATGTTTGGCGGCTTATTTTGGAAAGCAAAATAAGTTGACCACAGTATTAAAATTAAAAAAACAACCCTAACTTCCTTGTTGATTGAATAATTTTATTGCAAGATGCTCAATTCAACATTACGATGAATAAAATTCCTGAAAAAGCAAAGAATCCACTCAAAGCCATCATCAGCGGCTCTATAGGTAACCTGGTAGAATGGTACGATTGGTATGCCTATGCTGCATTCTCTATTTACTTTGCGCCAGTTTTTTTTCCGGGTAAAGATGCAACAGCTAATTTATTAAATACCGCAGGTATTTTTGCCGTAGGTTTTTTAATGCGCCCTATCGGAGGGTGGCTATTTGGCACATTAGCAGATAGAAAAGGGAGAAAATGGGCGATGACTCTTTCGGTCCTCATCATGTCTCTGGGTTCTTTTCTCATTGCTATCACTCCTTCATATAAAAGCATAGGTATTCTTGCGCCCATTTTATTATTGTCTGCAAGGTTATTACAAGGTTTAAGTGTGGGAGGAGAATATGGAACAGCCGCTACTTATTTAAGTGAAATGGCTGTAAAAGGAAAAAGGGGGTTTTATTCCAGTTTTCAATATGTTACACTTATCGGCGGACAACTCATCGCTGTTGGCATACAATTGTTTTTGCAGAATATTTTTCTTAATGCTGAGCAAATGCAAAGCTGGGGTTGGCGAATTCCATTTTTTATTGGATCCTTGTTATCTATTACGGCCTTTTATTTACGTAGGAATATGGATGAATCAGATGCCTTCCAAAAAAGCAAAATGAGCGATCAAAATAAAAAGGGTTCTCTTAAAGAATTATGGAAGCATCCAAAGGCAGTAGCTACTGTTGTAGGACTTACCCTAGGTGGCACAATTGCATTTTATACCTACACAACTTATATGCAAAAGTTTCTGGTAAATACAGTTCACTTATCAAAAGAAAAAGCCAGTTTACTTAGTTTTATTTCGCTGTTTATATATGCTGCCATACAACCTTTATTTGGTATGCTTTCAGATCGTGTTGGCCGTCGCCCCTTATTAATCGGTTTCGGAATTTTGGGAACCCTATGTACAGTTCCTATTTTAACCACACTGAGTACTACTACTGATTTATTTTCTGTGTTTGTATTAATGATGGCAGCTTTACTTATTGTAAGTGGATATACCTCTATTAATGCAGTGGTAAAAGCTGAACTATTTCCGGCAGGAATCAGGGCACTGGGTGTAGGCTTTCCTTATTCGGTTACGGTAGCCTTATTTGGTGGTACAGCAGAATATTTTGCGCTATGGTTTAAGAATGTCGGTCATGAATCGGGGTATTATTGGTATACTACAGCTTGTATTTTTATATCCTTATTGGTGTATTTGTTTATGAAGGATACAAGAGATAATTCGTTGATTGAGAAAAATGAGTGATCCTTTATGCTTGCAAAGGAAGAGGGCTATTATCTCATAAAAAATGTCTTTTGACAATTGGTAAATTTACTACAAAAAATAATCAGAAAAATTGAATAATGAACAATATGGTAGACGTCCCTGCGAGGAACGAAGCAGCCTGTGTCTTAAATATAAAGATGCCATTGTTCGTACCACAAGCTGCTTCATTCCTCGCAAAGAAAACGAAGTTTTTTTTGCGCCTTTACGCGCAAATTATTTAAAAACCTGGTACACCAATAAACTCATCAAATAAGCCAACCCCGTCATATAAATAAACTGAAACACTGGCCATTTCCATGATCTGGTTTCGCGTTTTACTACGGCTAATGTACTCATACATTGCATGGCTAGCAGATAAAAAATCATTAACGAAAGGGCTGCAGGTAAAGTATACACTTTACTTCCATCAGGATGTTTTGCCGATCCCATTTTTTCCCGTAAAGAACTATCATCATTTTCTTCAACACTGTATAAAGTAGCCATTGTTCCCACAAATACTTCTCTGGCAGCAAAAGAAGTAATCAGTGCAATACCAATTTTCCAATCGTATCCCAGTGGTGCAATGCCTGGTTCAATAGCTTTACCCAAAATACCTGCGAAAGAATTTTGTAATTTTTCAGAAGACAAATGTTTTTGCAGAGAATCTTTTTTTGTTGGCATTTGTTGCATCAATAAAGTATACTTGTCTTCTACTTTTTGTATTCGGGTACCCGGTCCATAAGAACTCAAAAACCATAAAAGCAAACTGATGATCATAATAATCTTTCCTGCATCAAATACAAAAATACTAGCCTTTTGTAGCATCGTAATACCAACATTTTTCCATCTAGGCGCTCGGTAAACAGGAAGTTCAAGAATAAAAAAACTTTTTTCTTTTATTTTGATAAACCATTTTAGAACAGAACTTACTATTAACGCCATTGCGATTCCTATAAAATACAAACCCATCATCACCAATCCCTGTAGACTAAAAAATCCGAAATAATATTTATTATCAATCACCAATGAAATTAGAATAGTAAATACCGGCAAGCGTGCACTGCAACTCATCAGAGGTGTTATCAGAATGGTTAATAACCGCTCTTTCTTATTTTCAATATTCCTGGCACTCATAATTGCCGGAACAGCACAGGCAAAGCCACTAATCATGGGCATCACACTCTTGCCGTTTAGTCCAACTTTCCGCATTAACCGGTCACTTAAAAAACTAATACGGGCCATATATCCCGAATCTTCCAGTATGGTTATCAATCCAAAAAGAATCATGATGTGCGGAACAAAAACCAATATGCCGCTAAGTCCGGCTACAAATCCGTTCACAATTAAATCACTCCACCAGGCATGTGGTAGTTTCAGGTTCAACCAGGAACCGGAAACTTTTAATCCCCATTCAATACCATCCATGGGAAAACGTGCCAGCCAGAAAACGCTTTGAAATAAAATAAACAATACCGATAATAAAATAAGATAGCCCCAAACACGGTGCAACAATAAATTATCTAATTTATCTGAAAACATTTTTTTCTCCATAGGCCCGGGCTCAACCACATGTTGTTTCATTATTTGCCGAATACGGCTATAACGCTGCATAATTTCTTCGGCCTGTGTTTTGGTTGGATTGAATTTGTTCTCAATCTCAATCTGTTCAATAGCTTTTTGCTGTTGTGAATTGAGTGGAAAACTTTCATGATTAATAAGGTAATGAATGCCGGCGTATTCACTTATCTCAGGAAATAATTGTTGAATACTTTCTACTGATGTCGGGGCCAGTTTCTTTGTATCCAAAAAATCCCTGGCATGAGTTTTGGACTTTCTATTGGCTACCTGTGCCAATATTTTTTTCAGTTCAACCATTCCCTTATTCTTCCTCGGGTTTACCGCAACTATAGGAATGCCCAATTCTGTTTCCAATCCGGCAATATCTATTTCGATGTCTTTTTTAGCCGCAAGGTCATTCATGGTGAGGGCCATTACCACCGGTATTTTCAGATCAATGATCTGACTGCAGAACAAAAGATTTCTTTTCAGGTTACTGGCATCGGCTACCAGGAGAACAATATCGGCTTTGATTTCTTTATCGGCGCCCATCAATACCTTATAAGCCACCCATTCATCTGCTCTGCGAGGATATAAACTATAGGTACCGGGAAGATCGATCAATTCCGCAGGCATTTTTCCTTCTAATAGTGCATGTCCTGTCTTTTTGTCAACAGTAACGCCCGGAAAGTTGCCCACTTTTTGGTTTAGACCCGTAAGTGCATTAAATAACGAAGTTTTTCCGCTATTGGGGTTGCCGACTAATGCAATATGTAATGCAGGTTTTGTCAAATTATATAAATCGTTGCAAAAGTATAGGCAAAGCGAGGCGAAAAGTTACGAGATTGGGAAGAGAATACATTAGATTTTAGAAAACTAAAATGTGATAAAACATTCATCTGCTTATTTTTGCAACCACAAACAAATAATACATGAAAAAATTCTTGGTGGTTCTGCTACTTTTTCCAATTCTTTCTTTTGGACAAAGTAAAAGAAAAAAACGGCTGGCTGAGGAAAAAGCGAATGCCGAAATGGTGACTAACCTAACAGCACACGTACAATACCTTGCCGACGACAAGCTGGAAGGCAGAAGAACAGGAAGTAAGGGTGAAGAATTGGCTATGCAATATATTATCAGTCAATATAAACAGATGGGCCTCGAGCCCAAAGGTATAAATGGATATATACAGGAATTTGAAGTAAATGAAGGCAAACAAATTGATGCCAGTACCATTTTGAAAGTTGATAATAAATCTTTGCTATTAACCACAGAGTTTATCCCTCTTGCCTTTAGCGCACAAAAAAATGTGAAAGGCTCTCCAGCCATCGCCTTAAGTGAAGCGCGTCAGCCATGGTTCAAAGACCTGAAAGAGATACTGGAAGAAAATAAGTCAAATCAAAAATTTGATATAGATGAAGAATTGAAGAAAATGGTTGCATCAGTTATTACAAAAGGAGCCACGGCATTATTTATCTATAACAGTTCCCAACTTACAGATAATATTCAATTTAATAAAAATGATAAATCCCTTGCGGTTTCCATTCCGGTAATTTATATCACCAAAGAAGGCTTTCAAAAATATTTTTCTGATAATACAGCTTCTTTAGGAATTGAAATAATAATTAGTTTTTCCGATAAAAAAAGAACCGGAAAAAATGTTATTGGGTTTATAAATAACCAGGCAGCCAATACAGTAATTCTTGGCGCACATTATGACCATCTGGGTTATGGAGAAGATAAAACAGCTTTAGACACCGGACACATCATTCACAATGGAGCTGATGACAATGCCAGTGGAACGGCTGCATTAATAGAATTGACACGTAAACTCAAAAAATCGGCACCTGTTAACAATAATTACCTGATCTTAAATTTTTCAGGTGAAGAACTCGGATTATTGGGTAGTAAATATTGGTTAGAAAATCCTTCCTTAGCCATAACACCCAACTACATGATCAATATGGATATGGTAGGAAGGTATGATACTGCACATAAACTTACTATTGGAGGATACGGAACTTCTCCTGTTTGGGGTGGTATATTCGCAGGAGAAAAAAATAACTTATTCATTAAATTCGATAGTACCGGAAGTGGCCCCAGTGATCATGCTTCCTTTTATCGGAAAGATATTCCTGTTCTATTTCTCTTTACCGGAAGCCATAGCGACTACCACAAAGCATCTGATGATTGGGATAAAATTAATTTTATCGGAGAAAAAGATATTGTGAATATGATCTATCGGGTAGTAACTGCCAGCGATAGTAAGGGCAAATTACCATTTACTAAAACAAATGACCCCCAACCCGGTGGCAGCAGAGCATTTAGAGTAAGTTTGGGGGTTATGCCTGATTATGGATTTAGCGGAACCGGTATGCGTATTGATGGTGTTAGCCCGGGTAAATTGGCAGAAAAAACC
>JAYTSC010000098.1:0-2028 GCA_043745885.1 Bacteroidota bacterium
GAATAAACGATAGCGATTATCGGCTGATACATGTACAATGAATTTTTCAGGTTTCGTATCAAGGGCAAATGATTTTCTAAAATGATATACCCCATATTCTCGTTGGGGTATATCCGGACAAGTAATCCATGATGCGGACCAACCTTTGGTTAATAGTACCGGATTGATTTCTTGTGCAACGAGAATTAAAGATAAAGAGGTAAAAATAAGTGTAGTGATTAGTTTCATTTGTAAGTGGTTAATATTTTTAAAAGATTTTACCGCTGAGATGCGGAGGTTTTCTCAGCGCCTCTACGTCTGCGGTAAAAAAAATTATTTAGTCAATTTCCGAATCAACTCCACCTCATCCTGCCGATACGGTTTCCCTTCCGGAAAAAATATATCATGAAACCATTCAATAGGTTGCGATCCATCTTTTAGAGGTGTATCCCATGCATAAATGGTATTGCTTTTACCACTGACAAATCCCCAATTGATAGCACCCACATTTTCTTTTTTCAAAATCGGAAGTATATTGGAGAAACGACTATTACGAATACGAGCCATGTATTCTGTACAAATTAATGGCCTTCCAAAAGATTTTAGTACTTGTATAACTCGTAAATGCTGCGCAGGTTCATCATAACAATGGTAAGTGATGATATCAGAATTGAGTGCCTGTAATGCATTTAGTTTTTCAAAACTCCAATCCCACATACCAACACTGATGGGCTGATCGGGGTTAACTGCTCTTGCCCATTTAAATATTTTTTGCAATAACACAAGTGATGAATCCTTTTTACCACTGTTACCAGGCTCATTGTATAAATCCCATAAAAGAATTCTTTTATCATGGGCAAATTTTGTCAGCACATCAGTTACATATTTTTCCAGTTCAGGATAAAGTGAAGCGTCATTAGAAGCGGGTTGACCGGGGTCTTGTACCCATCCTGAATTGTGTATGCCGATTTTGGGCTCAGGTTGTTTGCCAACTTTGGGAACCTTGTTCCAGCAGTCATCAAAAAAAACAAACATGGGTTCTATCTTATGTTTCTCGGCGATGGAAAGAAACTGATCCACTCTTTTCTTAAAACCTTCCGGATCTTGTTTCCAGGCAAGGCTATGCAAAAAAACACGCATAGTATTGAAGCCTATTTTTTCTGCCCAGCCCATTTCTTTCTCAATGGTAATGGGATCAAAAGTATCAGCCTGCCACATTTCTAATTGATTGATGGCTGATGCCGGAAGATAATCTGAACCTGCTAGCCATTGGTGATTAGCATACCAAGCATTGGCTTTTTCGGCAGACCAAATTTTGTCCTGCGTATGAACAGGCAAGGAAACTATTGTAAAATAAATAAACAATAATACAAACAAACTATATCCTTTAATTTTCATAAATTATTTTTTAGATTCCACTGCCAATTGTATTATTATTTATTGTGATTTTGAAAATTGTATTATTTGATAATTCTAAAATATAAAGGCCGATACTAAGTTTAATTTAATATTGAGAAATGATATATGCCTGAACCCAAGGTTATTTGTAAATAACCCTCTTCCACTTTTGCATTAATCGGAATAACAAAACCACCTGATTCTGAAACCGCTGATAAATTTTTTGCAGGAACAAAAACAGTTGCATAGGTATTTGCCGGAATTTCAACATCCATTAACACTTTATCAGCTCCTACTTTCCAACCACTGCTAACTTGCCCATAATAAGTTTGTAAAGAAGCAAAGGCATTTGTAAACCCACCTCCAATATGAGGTTGAATTTTTATGTGTTTATACCCTACTCCATCTTCATAGGTATCAATGCCCACCATGGTTCTATACATCCAATCACCAATAGCACCATAGGAATAATGATTGTATGAATTCATTCCAGGTGTTTGAAAGGTACCATCGGGTTTAATACCATCCCATCTTTCCCAAATGGTGGTGGCACCCATTTTTACAGGATATAACCAGGAAGGATATTTTTCCTGCAATAATAAATTATAAGCCATATCTGTATAACCAAACCGAGTTAACACATGGCATAAA
>JAYTSC010000099.1:0-4140 GCA_043745885.1 Bacteroidota bacterium
GTGCTTATGCTTTTAACAACGAAACCAGTACCATTGCATGGGTTATCCGGCGTATTTAAATACAATAATTAGGGTGGAAAATTAATAAAAAGATCTACCATTAGTTATAGAATAGCGTTTAACAAGGCTACTTTTGCTGATCGCAACTAGAAAAGTTTGGAGTTAGAAGTCTGGAATTAGGAGTTCTGATTTTAAACTACAATTCCAGACTCCTAACTCCTAACTCCTAACTCCAGACTCCAGACTCCTAACTCATTACCCCCCCCATTTCCTTCAACGCTTTCACTAATATATCTAATTCAAGGGTAGTTGTAAATACATTGGGCGTAATTCGGCAGCCATGTACATTGGCACCATCAATGGCTACCGTATAGATATTGTATTTTTTCAGAAGGGTACTAGCTAAGTCGGCGGGTTTCATGCCTTTAATGCCTACATTGGCTATAGCGCATGAACGAGCGGGATCTGCCGGAGTATTAAGAATTACATTGGGCAGGTTACGAACTTTTGTAGTCCAGTATTGTTGCAAATATCTAAGGCGGGCTTCTTTTCTTTCACTACCAATTTTATGGTAAAAATCAATTGAGTCGGAAATGGCCAAGTCGGTATGCACAGGATGTGTACCGATATGGTTGAGTCTTGAAATATCATCCTCTTTTCTATCTCCTTCAGCTATTAATGGCCAGACTTTACCTATACGTTCTTTTTTCACATAAAGAATGCCTACACCTAGTGGAACACTTAACCATTTATGCAGGCTTGCGCCATAATAATCGCAATGCAAGTCGGGAATTTTGTATTGAATATGCGCAACTGCATGTGCACCATCCACCAATACCTGAACCCCCTTACTATGGGCCATATCGCATATTTTTCGGATGGGTAATATTTGCCCGGTAATATTAACCATGTGGCATACCATCAGTAACCTTGTTTTTGAAGTGATGGCATTGGCATATAGAGAAACAATCTCTTCATCAGAATCGGGGTGATTGGGAATTGAGACTATTTTATTTACTACGCCATATCTTTTTCCTACTTGCTTAAACATTTCTAGCATGGATCCATAATCCTGTTCGGCCATTACTGCTTCATCTCCTGCATTCCAATGTATGCCGGCAATTATCATATCCAACGATTCTGTAGTGTTTCTGGTTAGGATCAATTCATCATCTGCACATCCCAAAAGTGATGCAACTTTTGTAGCGGCATTTTTTTTATTCTCAAACTGTACAGTTCGCATATAATAAGAACCCTGGTAATTTACTTCGCGAATATGTTTGATAAAGTTTTCAAGAACCTCTTTTGGGAGAATATTGTAATAGCCATTTTCTAAATTTATATAATCCGGTTTCAGTTTATATTCACCGCGAATACCTGACCAAAATTCTTCATCTGAAGCTGCCATACCGGGTAATTTAGTATTAGCTATTGTAATCCATTTATCCATCGCATGGGTTGAAAGAGGGGCACTTAATCCTGCAAGTGCTAATCCTTTTAAAAATGATCTTTTTTTCATGCTTTCGTTTTATTGGTAAGAAAGTAGGTTATAGTATGAATATACAAATAAAAATCGTACATATTTCCTTTTTTCATAAACCAACAACTGCCTAGTTATTAATAGCCGACAAAAACAGGCAAATCACCTAATAAATATTTCCCAATTGTATAAGTATGGCAACTTAGCTGTCGGTTACTTTGCAGGTTGATCAATGAATGATAGATTCATGATATCTGCTTTGTAAAATATTTTTTAATTTCAAAATATTTTTAATGAAACATATCACCTTACTAGTTCTTACTACCCTGTTACTAACTGTTCAAACTGTATTAGCACATCCTTCACCCAAAGAAAAGAAAGTAGCACAACTATTTGTTTCACATTTCGAAAATGTATTGGGAACCTCAATGGAAATAAAAATTCAAACATTTACCGAAAATCAACAATCTATTGCTGAAAAGGCAGTTATCAAAGAAATTAACCGCTTAAGTAAAATATTAAGTGCTTACGATGCTACTAGTGAATTTAGTAAATGGATGTACACTTATCATCAGGCAGTACCGGTTTCAAAAGAACTATTTGAAGTATTGGATTTATATGATCAATGGCGTATACGTAGTAATGGGGCATTGGATGCCTCTGCTCAGGTGATTAGCAAACTTTGGCAAAATGCTGCCTCAATACAACAATTACCTTCATCAGCAGAAATGATGCATGCTGTTTCAGAAGTAAAGAAAACTGACTGGCAATTAAATGCAGTATATCATACAGCAACCCATCTTACTAATTCGCCATTAGTACTCAACTCTTTTACCAAAAGTTATATAATTCAACATGCAGCAGATGTTGCTATGCAATGCGAAAACGTTCAAGCCGTTGTAGTAAATATTGGGGGAGATATTGTGGTTGCCGGAAAACGTAACGAAACCATTCAAATTAGTAACCCAAAGGCCGATGCAGAAAATGATGCGCCTATTGATATACTACAAATTCACAATAAAGCCATTGCCACCAGTGGTAATTACCGCAGAGGGGAACGCATTAATGGAGAATGGTATTCTCATATCATCGATCCACGTACCGGACTCACTGCCTCGGAAGTTATCAGCGCTACCGTAATCGCAAACAATGCAACGGATGCCGGCGCCTTAGCCACTGCCTTAAATATTTTAACCCCTGCAGAAAGTGAAAACTTAGCTGCCACTATTCCGGGATCTGAATATTTGATTATTACAAAAGACGGAAAAAGAATTAAAAGCATAGGTTGGGACTTACTAACGATACCATCGCCAATAAAATCCATTACGGTGAATGCTAAACCCGATCAATGGAACCCTGATTTTGAATTGGCAGTTAATTTTGAATTGGCTCAGTTGCCCGGTTTTGCTCGCCGTCCTTTTATGGCTATTTGGGTGGAAGATGCTGACAAAAAACCTGTTCGAACTATCTCAATCTGGTTTAACAAAGATCGTTGGTTACATGAATTACGTGCTTGGTATGCAACAAACTATTCGCAATTAATTAGTGAGCCCGGTAAATTAAACTCTATCACCAGTGCCACTAGATCAGCAGGAAAATACACAGTAAAATGGGATGGCAAGGATGATAAAGGTAATTACGTAAAACCCGGCAAATACAGTATTCATATTGAAGCGGTACGCGAGCATGGTACCTATCAGCTAATGACACAGGAAATTATCTGCAAGGGAAATTCCCAACTCATTAATATAAGCGGAAATGCAGAAGTGGCTGCGGCCTCTCTTGATTATAAAAAGAAAGCAGATAACTAATAATCAATTTGTAAAATGACAGCTAAAGAAATAAGAAAGCCGATCACAGTTTTTAAAAGAAGGGTAGCCAAATTTACACGTTGGCTGCACATTTATGTTTCCATGATCAGCTTTGCAATTGTTCTTTTTTTCTCGGTAACCGGGTTAACATTAAATCATGCAGATTGGTTCCAAGGTAAAACAGCCTCCAAGCAGGCTAAAGGTAAATTAACAGCTCTTTGGGTAAATAATAAAGATACTGCTCTGGTAAACAAACTGGCAATAGTAGAATATTTTAGAAACATGTATTCTGTAAAAGGGGCTGTCAATGATTTTAGGATAGAAGAAATACAGGTTAGTGTTGCATTTAAAGGACCCGCTTATGAAGCAGTAACTTTTATTAACCGTGCAACGGGCGAATATCAACTCTCAGAAACCTACACTGGTTTTGTGGGCTTCATAAACGACTTACATAAGGGCAGGGACACTGGAAAGGTTTGGTCCTGGGCAATTGATATTGCTGCCATTTTAATGGTGATTATTTCCTTAACCGGTATCATTCTCTTATTATATATTAAACGAAAGCGATTGAATGGGCTAATACTTGTTGTTATCGGAACGATATTATTGTACCTTGTGTATAAAATAGGGGGTCAATAAATGCCCCTAAAGCATGTTCCCCCCTGACAAAATATTTTCTACAGAACAGATCAAAAACGCAGATCAGTATACCATTGCATTTGAGCCTATTTCATCGATTGACTTGATGGAAAGAGCTGCCAAAAAATGTACCGAATGGTTGATAGCGCATACTGGTTTAGAAAGTGAAATTAAAATATTCTGTGGTCCAGGAAACAACGGGGGAGATGG
>JAYTSC010000100.1:0-2035 GCA_043745885.1 Bacteroidota bacterium
GTGTTCTTTCTATGGTATATCCATGATAATGTTTGGCCACCTCATCCAAAACATCTTCTACCTCTTCCATGGTTTTTAATGTCACTAACTTATTCCTGAATTCTTTAATATTGGGTAAGCCTTTTAAGTAATTTGCATAATGCCTGCGCATTTCATTAATGCCTGCAATAGGACCTTTCCATTCAAGTGATTTGCGAAGATGTTTACGGGCCACTTCTACACGGTCTTCTAAAGTGGGGGGTGCCAATAATTCGCCTGTAGCTATATAGTTTTTAATTTCTCTAAAAATCCATGGATAGCCAATGGCGGCACGACCAATCATAATTCCGTCAATACCATAACGATTTTTGTATTCTAAGGCTTTTTGCGGACTGTCAATATCGCCGTTGCCAAAAATGGGAATATGAATACGTGGGTTGTTTTTTACTTTAGCAATTAAAGACCAATCCGCATGGCCTTTATACATTTGAGCGCGAGTACGGCCATGAATAGCGAGCGCTTTAATACCGGCATCCTGTAAACGTTCTGCTACTTCTTCAATGTTTCTCGAATTGTCATCCCAACCCAATCTGGTTTTTACTGTTACAGGTAGACGCGTACTTTTAACAACTGCTTCGGTAAGTCGAACCATTAGTTCCATATCTTTTAAAACACCAGCACCGGCACCTTTGGTAACTACTTTTTTTACCGGGCAACCAAAATTGATATCAAGCAGATCAGGATTAACTGTTTCCACTATTTTAGCACTCAAAGCCATAGCCTCCTCATCACCACCAAAAATTTGTATACCTACAGGACGTTCATAGTCGAATATGTCAAGTTTTTGCCGACTTTTCATTGCATCACGAATCAATCCTTCACTACTAATAAACTCGGTGTACATCAGGTCTGCACCATTATCTTTGCAAACTGCCCGAAACGGTGGATCACTCACGTCCTCCATTGGGGCGAGTAATAATGGGAAATCCGGTAATTCTATTTGGTCTATTTTAACCATATTTTGCAAGACAAATGCTGAATAAAGCTAATATCATAGAGATTTACCTTTTATTCTTAATGTGCCGATTTTGATTTAAAGAAGCTGCAAATTTACAATCTTATTTTCCAATTTTATGAATCAAAAGACAACACTTAATTACCCATCTCAATTTGCTTTACTATTGGGCTTTATGGGGTTGTTTATTTTAATGGCTTCTTTGCTGGTTCCTTTATTGGGTAGTCAAATACTTCATGTCCCCTTTTTGCAAGTTTTAACGCAATTAAATCGGCCTGAAAATGCTAATACATCAAGATTATTAAATACGGCAGCTTCTCTACTGGCCTTTTTTTTACCAGCTTTATTGGTTGCCAGAATGTTGGGTAAAAGACCATTTGCTTATCTCGGATTTAATACTTCATTAAATACCAAACAAATCGGATGGATAATCATGATTACTATTGCCAGTATGGTACTAAGTGGTGCTTTAGGGGAACTGAATGAGAAAATACCCATTCCTGCTAAATGGTTTGCTAAAGCCAAGGCGATTGAAGAAACCTATAAAACAGCCATGTTAACCATGGCTAATATGAAATCTTTGACTGACTATTTACTTGCATTATTGGTTTTAGCTGCTGCTCCTGCAGTGTTTGAAGAAGTTTTATTTAGGGGTGGATTTCAACGAATATTTATAGGATGGACGAAAAATAAATGGACTGGAATTATTGTAACGTCCATTTTATTTAGTGCTATTCACTTTTCTTATTTTGGATTTTTACCCAGGGTTGCTTTGGGTATTGTTTTAGGACTTATCTTTTTTTACAGTAAAAATATATGGTTGAATATACTATTGCATTTTTTGAATAATGCAGTGGTAGTAACGCAGTTATATATTGTAACTAGGCAAGGAAAATCAATTGAAAAAACCTTAGATGAAAGTATGCCCATTTGGTGGGGAGTGATTGCTTTAGTTGGCTTATATTTGCTATTCAAATTATTTAGAAAAGAAAGCGAACTGCTTTTATTGGCAAAGGAAAAATGAGTTCATTCATCTTACGA
>JAYTSC010000101.1:0-3329 GCA_043745885.1 Bacteroidota bacterium
TTCCCACATCCAGTCTTTATTTCTGATTACTTTATAACCCACCATCGCTTCAATTCCGTTGTTGGTTACTTTACCTGAATTGATTTGTTGTGAAGTATAACCTGTTGAGGGATCCAAGTCTCTGGATAATATCTGGTCTTTTGAAATTCTATTGTAATACGTCAAGTCAACACTTAACCTACTCTGAAAGAACTTACCTTCAATTCCACCTTCTATTTCTGAAAGTAACTCTGGTTTCAGACCAGAATTGGGTAAGAAATTGGGAATCCCATTTGTGTTAAGAATTGTTCCGCCCGTTGTTTGGAAATTCCTAGTTGACAAAGATAAAGCAGATCTTGTTTGATAAGCATTTCCAAAATTGGCTGCTGTTGAATAGCCCAAACGAAATTTCAAATAATTAATGGCTTTTTTATGTTTCAAGAAACTTAGTGCTTCTGTAGCAATAAAGGAACCACTAATGTTTGGGTAGAAAATGCTACGGTTATCTGCTTCTAAAGTTGATGTCCAGCTATTTCTTCCACCTACAACAAAATAGGCGAATTGTTTATAACCAACTGTTGCCGAAGCAAAAGCACCCAGTGTTTGAGATTTCACTTTATAATCCAAATCTCCGCCACCTTCATCAGTAATATCATGGGTAACAAAATTGGTATGATCTAATAACCCAAAAACCAATTGCTCTGTACTTTTTGTACCGAATTGGTTATAGCTTACTTCTCTTGAATTGGCACCGGCCAAAACATCTAAGTTGAAATCATTGTTAAGATCAGTTCTATAGATTGCCGTAAAAGTATGATCCAATATGGCGTTAAAACCTGTAGAAGTTCTTAAGATACCAGATGGGTTGTAAGCTCCTCCCTTGTTTTGGGCATACATTTGAAAGTTTGAATAATCGTCATATCCAAAACGATATTGGAGTTTTATTTTGCTACTTACATCGTACAAAGCTGAGATATTTCCAAAATTTCTGCTGGTTTTGTCTTCAGTAAATGAGTTATGCAAAGTCCAGATAGGGTTTTGAATACCATTAGTAGTTCTATAATAAACATGAGAATGGTCAATTGGGTTTTCCCAAGGTAACCCAATCAAATCAACGGCTGTTGGTGTATACATCACATCCCCATACAAGGAGGTATTGTTTGCACCACTTCCAAAGGATGTAGAAGTTGGTGGAGATTTTACATTGGTGTTAACGTGGTTGAATGTACCACTGATGGTCATTTTGTTTGTTAATTTCATGGTACCACCTACGCCAATATTGGTTTTAATTGTTCCGTTACCCAATACAAATCCTTCGTCTTCTGTTTGTCCAAAATTGATATTGAAGTTTGCATTGGTTCCTGAACCGGCAAAGTTTACAGAAGTATTTTTTGAGTTACCGTCTCTGAAGAAACGGGGAACACTGTTATAAAATTTGTATTCATATTTTGCACCTATAAACTCCGGGAAAGCCGCATTTAAAACGCTCCGGCTATAGGGATGTGCTACTAATGCAGGTGGGTCGGTGAATTTAGCTCCCCAGTTGCTATAGAAAGCCAAACCTAAGCTTAGGTCAAATCCACCACCATATTCAGTAGTGTATTCGGGCAGATTGGCTATTTGGTTTACAGAATAGGATTGTGAAAGTGTTACTTCATTTTTCTTTCTGGTTTTTTGGGTAGAACCGTTTTTAGTTGTTACCAAGATTACTCCATTTCTACCTAACTCACCATAAAGTGTAGTTGCACTTAATCCTTTCAATACATCAATAGACTCAATGTTATTGGGGTCAAGATCAAGGAAACGACTAGGTGTTTGGTTACCGAATGTAAAGTTGGTTAATTGATTAGTACCTCCATCAAAAGGTACACCATCCACAACCCATAAAGGTTGTGAGTTACCGGAGATGGTACTAACTGCACGAATAACAATATTTGTTCCGGATCCAGACAAGCCACTCGTGTTTCCTATGTTTACTCCGGGTGCTTTTCCGGAAAGAATACGTGCAACGTCAATTTCGGGTTTTAATTCAAGGTCTTTTTTGTTAATAGAAGAAACCGCATAACCCAAGGCTTTCTTTTCTTTCTTAATACCCAGGGCGGTAACCACTACTTCACTTAAATCATCACTCAATGTTTTCAGGCTTACATTAAATGTGGTTGTTTCATTAACCACCATTTCTTGTTTGCCAAAACCGACTCCAGAAACAACAATGGTACTCCCGGCTTTAATTGCCAGCCGAAAAACACCTTGTGCATCTGTTACAGTTCCTTTTTGTGATTTTTTTTCGTAAACAGAAGCGCCTTCAATTGGCTTGCCTTTGTCGTCTGTAACCTTACCGGTTACTGTAGGAGTTGTTTGTGCAAAAATGCTAACCGTAGTAAGCATTAAGACACAAAAATTAAGCATCAATTTTTTTCTCATGTTGTTAATTTTAGGAATTAAATACCGTTAATCCGTGATTTAGACCACCGAAGTAAAGGAAAAGCTGCAAGGAAAACAATTTTTCTTATGATTTTTTTAACAAAGACTTAATAACACCTGTATATTTTCTTCATATTAAATTAATTAATTATTTATATATATTTGTTTACAAGTTTATTAAAACAATAAAATGAATTTCATATTTTACCTATTTATACAAAATAACACATTAAATTTATATTACATATAATATGAATACTACTTAACTTTCAATTTTATTTAGTAACTCCTTAACCAGAATGCAACTATTGAGGTTGAAATAACCTGACTGTTACACATTTTTATACAAAGGGCTTTATTAAGAACAACAAAACATATATTATTTTTAAATATACTACTTTACCAAATTTTTAACCCCTTGATAAATAGCAATTTATGATAGAACTTTAATTATTTATTTTTGCCTGACTATTTTTTAATATGCTCATAATCAACACAATAGATGTTTTCTGGCCATTTCATTCATTACTTGACAAACTGTAAAATTTATTCACAGATTCTAAAAATTAATTTTGGAATCTGCCTCATTTATGTAATTTAGTGGAAGAATTTAATGGGTTAGTAAGTAACGGGGTCAACAGCAATGTTGGCCCTTTTGCTTTTTTAATCATGTAGTACAGCAAAGAGTTTTTTGCTCAAATTTCTTATAAAATAATTCACTTTTTTTCAAGCCCAGTAAGTACTTTTTGTGTACTAATAAATTCTATAACTCTCTTTCACAAGTATTGATCCCACATAAATAAAGTCATTAGGCTTATAGATAACCCGTTATAAATCTTTTACCTTACCATTCACTCATTTCTGCTTTCTGCTTTCTGCTTTCTGCTTTCTGCTTTCTGCTTTCTGCTTTCTGCTTTCTGCTTTCT
>JAYTSC010000102.1:0-4333 GCA_043745885.1 Bacteroidota bacterium
AAGGCCATTGCTTTTCAACACAAAGTAATTGGTCCAACACTGGACATGAAAAAGGACTATGACAAAACAAAGACCAATGGCACAATGACTGAGGGCATCAGTGAGCAGAAATATGAAATTGAAAATATGAAAAATCTGTACGTGCATCATTACTTGCATGTACCCCTTGCGGCATGGCGTGCTGTAACTAGTACAACCTTGGCTTTTTCTCACGAATGTTTTATAGATGAAATGGCAGTAGCTGCTAAAAAAGATCCATTGGCATTTCGTTTAGAGATGTTGACCAAAGAATCGGATACCAAAAACGTTTTGAATAAATTAAAAGAAGTATCACATTGGGAGAAACCTTTACCCAAGGGATGGGGAAGGGGTGTAGCGCAGTATGAGTTCTTTGCAGGATTAGGCGGTTATGTAATTGAAGTATCTAAAAAGGGTGCCGGTATTAAAATAGAAAAAGTATATGCAGTTATTGATCTGGGTACAGTGGTGAATCCGGATACTACCCGTGGCCAGGTAGAAGGTTCAGCAGTAATGGCTTTGACGGCTGCTATAAAAAGTGGAATAACATTTGACAAAGGCCAGACAGTACAATCCAATTTCCATAATAACCAATTGGTTCGAATAAATGAAATGCCTAAAGTAGAAGTGCATATTTTAACCAACGGTGGGCCAAAAATTAAAGGAGTTGGTGAGCCGGGATTACCACCTTTTGCTCCTGCATTGTGTAATGCCATTTTTGCAGCAACAGGAAAAAGGATTCGGAGACTGCCTTTCGATATAAACAAAATTGTATAAAACCTCATTTAAATTAACGGTAGTTGCATGCGAAGAGTAATGGTTGTGCTGAGTGTATTTTGGTGTTTGATTGTTTCAAGTAGTTTTATACAAACCTATAATCTGCCCAAGAGTATTGAACGGGGTAAAGATGTATATATAACCTTTTGTGTAAACTGTCATATGGCTGATGGAAAAGGAATGGAGAAAGTATATCCACCTATCGCTAAATCAGATTTTTTAAAACGTCCTTCAAAAGATCTGATTAATAATATTT
Organism: Bacteroidota bacterium; assembly: GCA_043745885.1. Taxonomy (GTDB): domain Bacteria; phylum Bacteroidota; class Bacteroidia; order Chitinophagales; family Chitinophagaceae; genus Sediminibacterium. Next base: position 1,052 of record JAYTSC010000102.1, read on the forward strand.
TGAATGGACAAAGCGGTGAAATAAAAGTAAATGGTCATGTATATAATACCTTAATGCCTGCACAGAATTATTTAACCGATGAGCAAATAGCGGATGTGTTAAATTACATAAACAATAGTTGGGGCAATAAGAAACCCGTTGCTTTTACACCTGCACAGGTTAAAAAATTAAGACCCTGATGGTAGCCTTTCATGAAAGAAATCAATGATATTGTATGGGCATTTGACGAAGCCTTAATTGCCGAAAAAAAAACTGCTTTGGCTACGGTAGTGCATGTGTCAGGATCATCTTATAGAAGACCCGGTGCAAGAATGTTGGTAACAGAAGATGGAAACATCACCGGTGCCATCAGTGGGGGTTGTTTAGAAGGAGATGCTTTACGTAAAGCGGTGTTAGCCATAACACAAGGAAAGAAAAAACTGATTGTATACAATACCTTAGATGAAGATGATGCCAAACTAGGAATTCAACTGGGATGTAATGGCATCGTAAGCATATTATTCGAACCTTTGGATAGAGAAAATTGTATTCCCATAAAAATTTTACGTAACGCAATTGTTAATAGAATCCCATCGGTAATAATAACAGGCTATTCAATCAATAATGGAGAACATGTAGGAACTTTTCTTCTTGATGATTCGTTAATAATTGAACAACAAACGCTCCGCAACTTATCAGACCAAGTATTGATAAACCGCATTTCTAGCCACAGCGAATTGACACTAAACGATAACAAACAGAAAATATTTTTTGAATATTTTACTCCCGCTGTCTCATTAATCATAGTAGGTGCCGGCAATGATGTAATGCCTTTGGTTGGCATGGCTAAATTGGTTGGCTGGGTAGTAACGATGGTAGATGGAAGGTTGTCACATGCTAATCGCCAAAGATTTCCCAGTGTGAAAAAAATCATTGTGGGGAAACCCTATGAAATAATTGATCAATTAGTGTTCGATAATAGAACAGCCGTCGTATTAATGACACACAATTACAATTATGATATTGAAATGCTAGGTTTATTGAAAAACAAGTCGCTACATTATATCGGTTTACTAGGACCGGCTGCAAAAAGAGAACGAATGTTGGAAGAGCTTTCCGAAAAGGGGATTTTTTTTACAAAAAATGAAAAAGAAAATATATATGGTCCTACCGGTTTAAATATAGGTGCAGAAACCTCCGCAGAAATTGCCTTGTCTATTTGTTCGGAAATCATGGCAGTACTTGAACAAAAAAATCCCTCGCACCTCAAGAAAAAACAAGAACCTATTCACGGAATTACATGAAATTTGGGTCCATCATATTAGCTGCCGGTAGTTCTTCAAGAATGGGGAAGGCAAAAATGTTGTTACCCTTTGAAGACTCAATTATCCTGAAACACATTATAACAGAAGTAGAAGCCATTCACCCTGCCACCTGTTGTTTGGTTACCGGGTTTTACCATCAACAAATCCACTCCCTATTTCAACATAATAACTTGCCTATTATATACAATCAAAATTGGGAATTGGGTATGTCCGGCTCCATTCAATTAGGGTTACAAACGGTGCTTCACCTGTATCCTAATCTTGACGGGGTTTTGATAATGGTGAGTGATCAACCTTTTCTAAACAGAGCGATTTTACAAAAAATAGTAGCAGAGCAGCAGCTTTCTCAGAAAGGAATTGTAGCTGCTCAATACGGAGGAGTAAATGGCACACCGGTATTATTTCATAAAAAATATTTTACTGACATGCAGAAATTAACAGGGGATAAGGGTGCAGGTCTTATCTTGCAACAACATCCGGACGATGTGGCAAGTGTCCCCTTCCCCAATGGAGAATTTGATATTGACACACCGGAAGATTATGAATTATTTTGTAAAAAAATGAAAGAAGCGGATGCTGAAAGATAAATACAATCGAAGTCATAATTATCTCCGCATATCACTAACTGATAATTGCAATCTTCGATGCTTTTATTGTATGCCGGAAGAAAACTATTCATTTATGCCCAATCAGCAATTGATGCAGGCTGATGAAATTGTATCTATTGCCAAAATATTTATTGCCAATGGGGTAACTAAAATTCGACTTACCGGGGGAGAGCCCCTGGTAAGAAAAGATGCTGCTACCATCATTCGTGCATTAGGCGCCTTGGGTGTTGAATTAACCATCACCACTAATGCCACCCGTGTTCACCATTTTATCGAAGATTTTGAAATGGCAGGAATTCGGTCAGTGAACATTAGTCTGGATACTTTACAGAAAGAGAAATTTCAATTGATTACTCGTCGCGATCAATTCGATACCGTAAAGAATAATATTGATTTATTACTGCAAAGAAAATTTCATATAAAAGTGAATGTGGTAGTAGTGAAAGGGTTAAATGATTTGGAAATCCTCGATTTTATTGAATGGACAAAAACCACACCGCTCGAGCTGCGATTTATTGAATTCATGCCTTTTGACGGCAACCATTGGAAAAGCGATAAACTGGTAACCTGGCAGGAAATGTTAACCTTGATTTCTTCGAAATATACAATAGAAGCAAAGACCAATGCGCCACATGACACAAGTAAAAATTACCATATAAAAAACCATTTGGGGTCTTTTGGTGTAATCAGTACAATGAGTGCACCCTTTTGTAAAGGCTGTAACAGAATACGTTTAACAGCCGATGGCAAAATTAAAAATTGTCTTTTTTCGCAGGAAGAAACTGATCTGTTGGATGCCTTACGCAATGGTAAAGATTTATTGGCGTTGATTGAACAATCTTTATTAAGTAAGCACAAAGAATTGGGTGGACAATTCTCTAAAGACTTTGCTATAATAAACGCTGATGATTTGCATAACAGAAGTATGATTGCCATTGGCGGTTAATAATTACACATGATAACGGTAGAAGAAGCAAGAAATAATATCCGATTACATAGTTCGCGTTTAAACAGCGTTGAAATAGGTATAGAATATGCTGAAGGATATGTTTTGTCAAAAGATATTTACAGCCCCATCGCCATTCCTTCCTTCCCTCAGTCATCTATGGATGGCTTTGCTATTAGATTAAACAATAGAGAAGGCGTTTTATCCATACAGGATGAATTGCCTGCCGGCTCTTCAAAAAAAATATTATTACAAAACCATTTCGCAATCAAAGTCTTTACCGGTGGACAAGTTCCTGAAGGAGCAGATCTGGTGGTGCAAAAAGAATGGGTAAATTATGTAGAGGGTGGAATTATTATTCAGCAAAAGCAGCTAGAAAAAGGTGCCAATATTCGATTACCCGGTTCGGAAATCAACAAAGAGG
>JAYTSC010000103.1:0-5722 GCA_043745885.1 Bacteroidota bacterium
CGGATTAAATTAGTTATTCCTTCAGCACTAGCTTATAGTTGTACCGGATCCGGTAGTAGTATTCCTCCCAATACGCCTTTATTCTTTGATGTTACATTAACTGATGTGAAATAATATTATCATTTTCTTACTTTATTTAACGTAATAAAGTTAGGAAGGTCGATTTATTTTGAATTGCTGGATTTGTTGGAAACTGTCTTCATTTTTTATTAACCCAGATTGGAGCAAAAGTCCCTTCAAAAGTTAAAATTTGAAAATTTTGATGTGAAAAAGTGTATGATGATTCGTAGTAGGGTACGAAGCGAAATAAAGTTTTGATTCTCAAAGCCTTCAGTTAATTTGTAGTACACAAATGTTATTTTTTTTAACATTTACATTACATAATATTACGATTCTGTTATCACAATTCCATAATCGCTAATAATCAATATTTTAAAATCTATAGTACACAAACCGCCACCCAAAAAAAATGAAACGCAGTCTATTGCTCAATTTGCTGATTCTTAGCTACAATGTGGGTTAAATACTTTTCTCTGATTTATATTTTAAAAAAGGGGTGAATAAATCCACCCCTTTGTAATATACCAAATTGAAATTATCAATTATTAGAAAAAGAAATGAGTGCTAAAAAGTGATATACCAATACCAAAAACTCAATATAGACCAAATCAGAGCCATACTCATTTTCAAATCCAAAAGGCATTTTGAGTGTTTATATGGGTTCCGTCACTAATTTTGAATCATTCCTGGGTTATCTTGGACAACAGTAATTTAGAATTATCAATGAACTGATTGAAGAAAAAGTTATTAAAATAAATAATAAAAAAATAAGTGCAATCAATACCAACAAACTAATGAGCTACACAGCTATGAACTAAAAATATTTTTTAAATAGCCTTACTAAAAGTATTTGTTGTCATTTGTTTCTTCCATAACTGTGCATCAATAGTTGCACAGATATTTCTAATAAATAACATCCCTTTAGGCGTTACTTCAATTTTTTTCCCGGTTAATATTACCAGTCTATCCTCTTGCAACCTATTCAGTTTTTCTAGCGCCAGATCAATGAATTCAGGGGCCGTTTTCAAATCATCTAGACTGGTCGTGTTTTCGCACATTAATTCCAGAATTTTTTTACGAATCACCAAATCTTCCGCATCCAGCAAATGACCATTTACCAATGGAAATATTCCCTCATTGATCTTTGCTTCATAGGCTTCCACTTCTTTTTCATTCTGTGCAAAAGCTCCCCATGCATCACTGATACTTGATACGCCCAATCCAATAATCAGTTTGGATTTGGTAGTTGTATACCCCATAAAATTCCGGTGCAGGTTGCCTTTCTCTGCAGCAATAAATAATTTATCATTCAGCAATGCAAAATGGTCCATCCCGATACTTTTAAATCCAACCTCTTCAAATAACTCCCTGCCACGTTGATACATAGCCCATTTTTCGGAAGCTTTTGGCAAATCAGCTTCAGAATATCCTCTTTGACCCTTACTCTTCCATGGCACATGTGCATAAGAATAAAATGCAATCCGATCAGGCATAAACCCTTTGATCAGTCCAACTGTATGTTCCACATTGGCTACCGTCTGGTGCGGAAGACCATATACCAGATCTATATTAATACTATTGAAATTATATTTTCTTGCCCAGTCTACTACTTCTTTTGTTTTCTCGAACGACTGTATCCTGTTGATTACGAACTGAATATGCGGATCAAAATCCTGTACGCCCAAACTTACCCGTTTAAAACCCACTTCGGATAATTGCCGGATATGCTCTTCGTTGGTATAATTTGGATGTACCTCAATGCTGAATTCATGCTGATCACTAACAATAGCATCTGTTGTGATACCCTTAATTAATTTTGTCAGGTTATCGGGGCTGAAAAAAGTAGGTGTCCCACCACCAAGATGTATTTCCTTAATTACCGGAACCGATTTTAAAAGTGCCCTGTACATTTTCCACTCTTTCAACACAGTTGTAATGTATGGATCTTCTACAGAGTGGTTAACTGTGATTCGTTTATTACAGGCACAGAACGTACACATCTTTTCACAAAAGGGCAAATGTATGTATATGCACAACTCTCCATTTTCGGCTTCATAAGTATTTACTACCGCCTGCTTCCACTTTGCCTCATCAATGCTTGAAAAATCCCAGTAAGGAACTGTTGGATAACTGGTATATCTGGGCGTGGGTAAATCATATTTATGCAGCAGATTGATGATAGGATTTTCCATGGTTACAGTTTTTGCAGAAAGACTAATTCTTCCTGATGGATTTATAAATTTTGATCGCCGACATTAAAAGAACAATAAATAATAACAATCCAATGATACCCCAAATAAAACTGATACTCTCTTTCACAGTTGCCAACATCACAATGGCTATCAATAAAACGGTGGCAACTTCATTCCATATACGCAGTTGTAGGGAGCTATATTTAAACTGGCCTTTTAATTGTTGTTTAAAAATTTGATGAAGGGTAATATGGTACACATACAATAAAATAACAAAGACCAGTTTGATCTGCAACCATTTTCCGGAAGGATCAAAGAGCATTTTATCCCAGCCCCCGTTGTACATCACGGTTAATCCAAAGATCAAAGTGAGGATCGCCGAAGGCCAGGTTATTCCATACCATAGCCTTTTCATCATTATTCTGAACTGCGCCTGCAAAGCTTCTTTCACAGCAACAGGCTGATTATTCGCTTCCGTATTATAAATGAAAAGCCTAGGAAAATAAAATAATCCTGCGAACCAGGTTACTACAAAAATGATATGTAATGCTTTGATATAAGTATACATGGCTATTTGGCTAAGATCATTTTTTTATTGCCTTCAGAATAGCTGTTTATCCATCCTGCCAAAGCATCTACCCAAAGTGGGTGCGTATTTAAACAGGGGATCATTTGAAATTCTTCTCCCCCAGCTTCCATAAACGATTCTTTCCCCCTTACTGCAATTTCTTCCAGTGTCTCTAAACAATCACTGACAAATGCAGGACAGATTACCAATAATTTTTTGATCCCTTCTTTTGGCATTTCTTCCAAACGTATATCCGTAAAGGGTTGTAGCCATCCCTTACCCAGTCGAGACTGAAACGAGATGCTGTATTTTAATGCAGGCAATTTTAACTCTGCAGCAATCAGCCTGGTTGTTTCAAAGCATTGATGACGATAACAATAATCATGGGCTTCGGAATTAACCTGACAACAATTTTCCACTTTTAAACAATGGCTGCCTGTTATATCGCTCTTTTTAATATGTCGCTCAGGAATGCCATGGTAGCTGAATAAGATATGATCATATTCCTTTTCCAGATAGGATCTCATATTCACAGCCATTGCTTTTATATAGTTGGACTCATTATAAAAAGGTTTCACAAAACTCAATTTAAAAGGGTACTTCTTTTTTGAAAAACTTGCTTTAGCATGTTCCACAGCCGTTTCATACGATGACATTGCATAATGTGGGTAGAGCGGAATAGCAATTACCTCTTCCAGATTGGGTTCCCTTTCTAACAATTTATCAAACGCCTGTTCGGGCGAAGGATTGCCATACCGCATCGCAATTTCCACCGGTGCCGTTAATTTCTCCTGTAACGCAGCCTGTAATTGTTTGGTCAATACAACCAATGGGGAGCCCTCTTTTGTCCAGATCGTTTTATAGGCCTCCGCGGATTTTGGCGAACGAAATGGAACAATAATACCCTGCACTAGCAGTTTTCTGAACAGATAAGGATAATCGATCACACGTTCGTCCATCAAAAACTCTTTCAGGTATTTTTGAACATCCTTCACTTGGGTTGAATCGGGCGAACCCAGATTCATCAATAAAACAGCTTTTTTAATGGGCATCATTTCTATGTTACATTCAAAAGTAATCAACCGAGTTATACGAACCGTTTTATTTAGTCACGACATTGTCAGAATTTATTGCGACAGGCACCAAGCGAAGAAACTGGAAAAAATAAATGAAATGTTATGATAATCGTCAGACGTTTATATGATATAAATCATAAAACTAAATGACAATAAAATGACATCCGGTAACACTTATTATCAAAGCTACATTTAATTTTGTGTCAGACAAATCATTAAGAATCGCGTGCAGAACAGACAAATAGAAATATCAAAATTTTTTGTTGCCGGAATCAACTACAAAAAAACAGATGCCCCCATTAGAAGTTTATTTGCAGTTAGTGATGAGCAATATTCGAATATTTTGTCTGCCGCAAAGGAAAGTGGTCTTACCGATTTATTTGTTTTATCAACCTGTAACCGCACAGAGATTTATGGTTTTGCAGAGGATGCGGAGCAACTTTATCGCATCCTATGTAATCATACAGAAGGCAGTATGGATACATTTAAAGAGATCGCCTATATAAAAAATGGCAAAAATGCTATGCAGCATTTATTTGAAGTTGGCGCCGGCCTGGATTCACAAATACTGGGTGACTATGAAATTGTGGGTCAAATAAAAAAAGCAGTCAGGTTTTCAAAAGAGCATCATTGTATGGGTGGATATGTGGAGCGTTTAACAAATGTAGTATTTCAGGCATCCAAAGAAATTAAATCAACTACCTCACTAAGTGGTGGCACTGTTTCGGTTTCATTTGCCGCAGTTCAATATATCCGTGAACAATTTAAGGATACTACCGGTAAAAAAATTGCACTGATCGGTGTAGGCAAAATAGGTAGCAATACCTGTAAGAACCTGGTCGACTACCTGAATACCAAAAATATCGTGCTGGTTAACAGAACTACAGGAAAAGCGGCAGATCTGGCTAAAGAGCTAGGTATACAATTTGCCCCGATCGAAGAAGTGGATCAGATAATCGCTTCTTCCGATATCATTTTAGTAGCTACCAACTCTCCTAAACCCATCATCACTAAAAATCAATTGACCGGTAGTGGCAACAAACTGATCTTCGACTTATCTATTCCGTATAATGTAGAACCATCTGCCCAATCACTACCCAACATCGAGTTAGTGAATGTAGATGAACTTTCTAAAATCAAAGACAGTAACCTTCAAAAAAGGCAGTCTGAAGTCCCCAAAGCCCTCATCATTATTTCCAAATACAGTCAGGAATTTCTCGCCTGGCACCAGTTACGCAGAAGTGCACCAGTTTTAAAAGCTATCAAAACAAAATTGGAACAGTTACATCATTGTAATATTTTTATCGGCTATAACATGAAAAACAGCCTAGCTCCTGTATATAAAAATGAAGAAAAAATTCGGAAAGTGATCAACGGTCTGGCGGTAAAAATGAAAGAACAGAATCAACAGGGTTGTTATTACCTTGAAGCGCTGAATGAATATATCGCGATAGCATAAAATAATCTGATGCACAAAACAATGAGAATTGGTACCAGGGAAAGCCAATTAGCTGTGTGGCAGGCTAGTGAGGTAAAAAGTCTGCTCACTAAAAATGGATATTCAGCAGAACTGGTTTTTATTAAAAGTGAAGGGGATATAGATTTGCATACTCCACTATATGAAATGGGCGTTCAGGGCATTTTTACACGAAGTTTGGATAGCGCACTTTTGAACAATAGAATTGACATTGCCGTGCATTCCATGAAGGATGTACCAACGTTGCTACCAGAAGGAATCGTTCAGTCAAGCATACTTAAAAGAGCATCTCATAAAGATATTTTTGTTTACACACGCAATACTGATTTTCTGGATGATTTTGATTCGG
>JAYTSC010000104.1:0-3085 GCA_043745885.1 Bacteroidota bacterium
GATTCCATTGGCTTTCAAAGCATTTTCTAATTTAGCAGCATATGTTTTAATCTCCTCATCATTGGCGAAACCACCAAACTGAATTGCTGCGATATATTCTTCGGCAGTCGTTTTTATTATGATAGATGAATCGTTTGGTTTCGGTAAGTTGCCATTATTATAATCTGCAGGCATTACAAAACTCATAGATGATTGGGTATTATTTATGTCCATATGCACAGGTGTTGTCATGGCAATATTTTTATTGGCATTATTTCCGCCAAAAATAAATGAAGCCAGTTTTCTAAATCCTGCAGATGATAATTCTTTGTACGTTTTTGCGCCCATGTTAATGGTTGCCATCGTAGCCGGAGGATATAAGCGTATCTCAAAGTCCTTTTCTGTTTTAACTATTTTGTACGGTTGTGTTTCTGTTTTTGCCATTATAAAATATATTTGAGAAGTAATTATTAAAACCGTTACAACTGCAACTATAATCAATGCTAATTTCATGTGGATTTATTTGTTAATTGAAATAAATTTAATTAGTTCCTCGTTCTATCAAATATTTTCATTAATCAATTTAACTATCGAATTACCTAACAACTTTTGGACAAATTTTGCATTACCTTTTGTTAAAAAAACTTTATTGAGTTTATATTTTTAATAGGAATATTGTTGAAGAATTTGTGCGAGTTGATTTGCAGACATGACACCGGATTGCCTCCATTTTATTTCACCTTTTTTAAACAATATTAGCGTGGGAACTCCTTGTATCTGATATGCGGATGCTGACTGCGGACTTTTATCAATATCTATTTTTAAGATGATTAACTTATCACCGATTTTTCTTTTTAATTCTTCTAAAACCGGTTTCATCGTTTTGCAAGGGCTACACCATTCTGCAAAAAAATCTACCAGGGTTGGCGTATCACCTTTTATTATTTCTGAAAATTTATTTGTCATATTGTAATATTTAATTTTGGGCGTTTGAATTTAATTCAGAATTCCATTTCCAGTCCAGTATTTCCGGCATATCTTCTCCATGAATATTGATATAAGCTTTATGATCGAGTAATTTATTTTGCAGCCATTGCTTCGTGTAAGCAGCTTTAGAACCTAATCCCGGCAGGCGGTCTATTACATCATTCGCCAAATTAAACCTGTCCAGGTCATTCATTACAACCATATCAAATGGCGTAGTAGTGGTGCCTTCTCCTTTGTATCCACGTACATGAATGTTTGGGTGGTTTGTTCTACGGTAAGTAAGTTTATGGATTAACAACGGGTATCCATGAAAAGCAAAAATGACAGGTCTGTTTTTTGTAAACAGCATATCAAAATCTTTGTCATTTAACCCATGCGGGTGTTCAGTGTTAGGTTGTAATGTCATCAGATCAACTATATTAACTACACGAATTTTTATTTCGGGAAGATGCTCTCTTAAAATTTGAACTGCTGCAATTGTTTCAAGCGTCGGTACATCACCTGCACAAACCATTACCACATCCGGTTCGCTTCCTTCATCATTACTTGCCCATTTCCAAATACCTAATCCGGCAGTACAATGCTTAACTGCATCATCCATTTTAAGCCACTGCATTTCAGGTTGTTTGCCTGCAACAATTACATTAATATAATTTCTGCTTCTCAAACAATGGTCAGTTACCGATAGCAAGGTATTTGCATCAGGCGGAAGATAGATACGAACAATGTCTGCTGTTTTATTTGCCACAACATCCAGAAACCCCGGATCCTGGTGGCTGTTTCCATTATGATCTTGCCGCCAAACATGTGAGGTAAGTAAATAATTAAGTGATGCAATGGGCCTGCGCCAAGGAATGCTGTTGGCAACTTTTAACCATTTTGCATGTTGGTTAAACATGGAGTCAACAATATGTATGAATGCTTCGTAACAGGAAAACAAACCGTGCCTTCCTGTCAGCAAATACCCTTCCAGCCAGCCCTGACAAAGATGTTCGCTCAACACTTCCATCACCCTGCCGTCAGCTAAAATATGATCGTCGGTTGAATAAATTTCTGCTGTAGATGTGCGGGATGTGATATCAAATAAATATCCAAGTCTGTTTGATGCCGTTTCATCAGGACCAAATACTCTAAAGTTTCTTTTGTCCCAGTTTAATTTCATGGTATCTCTTAAGAAAGCGCCCATTATTTTGGTAGCTTCTGCTTTAATATTACCTGGTTGTAAAACCTCAATACCGTTATTTATAAAGTCAGGCATTACTAATTCATGCAACAAAATTCCACCATTTGCATTTGGGTTAGCGCCCATTCGCATGGCACCTTGTGGCACAAGCTCAGCCAGTTCAGGAATTAGTTTTCCTTCTTTATCAAACAGATTTTCGGGTTCGTAACTTTTCATCCATTGCTCTAACAACTTCACATGTTCAGGATTGGTAGCAAGCTCAGCTAGTGGAACTTGGTGTGAACGCCACGTTCCTTCTACCTGTATACCATCAACTTTTTTGGGACCAGTCCAACCTTTTGGTGTTTTAAAGATAATCATTGGCCATTGCGGTCGCTTGGTAAAACCATTAGTACGGGCTTCTGTTTGAATAGCTTTAATTTCTTCAATAATAATATCTAAAGTGGTTGCTAACAGCTCATGTACTTTTTCCGGTTCATGGCCTTCTACAAAATATGGTTTGTAACCATAACCAATAAAAAGTTGCTCTAACTCTTTTTCTGGAATACGAGCTAATATTGTTGGGTTTGCAATTTTATATCCATTCAAGTGTAGGATAGGCAATACTGCGCCATCATTCACAGGGTTTAAAAATTTATTGGAATGCCAGCCTGCCGCCAGTGCACCGGTTTCTGCTTCACCATCGCCAACTACACAGGCCACAAGTAAATCAGGATTGTCAAACACCGCCCCGTAAGCATGAATTAATGAGTAACCAAGTTCGCCTCCTTCGTTAATAGACCCGGGTGTTTCCGGTGCCACATGGCTTGGGATGCCCCCGGGGAAAGAAAATTGTTTGAATAATTTTTTTAATCCATCTTCATCTTGTGTTATGTTTGGATAAAATTCTGTGTAAGTTCCTTCCAAATAAGTATTGGCCACAATGCCGGGCCCACC
>JAYTSC010000105.1:0-8654 GCA_043745885.1 Bacteroidota bacterium
CAAAAAGATGATTTAATATTGGTTTGTGGCAGTGTTTTTTTGGTAGGTGAAGTGAATTACTGATTACACAGATTTTTTTATGGTGATAACGAAAACAAATTAACATTGCTTAAGAAAATTGCAACCTGCCTAACTTTTCGAGTGCCTTATAAATGGCTACCAGGTGCATTGACTGAAGAAATTGATTATTTTTCACCATTAGCACAAACTCGTCAATCGTTACTAATAAAATCTCAATATCTTCTCCTGCATCTAGTTGTTGTTCCTGAACCAACTCTCCGCCAGTAGCCAGATACATATGCATAAGGTTACTATTTGTAGATGGATTAGAGGAAGTATCCCCCAACCATTCAAATTTTTCGAATCGATAACCTGTTTCTTCTAATAACTCACGAGCTATGGCTACTTCAAAGGAATCATCGGTTTTATCAACACAACCTCCGGGTATTTCGAAGCCGGTTATACCCAGTGCATGCCTGTATTGTCGTTCTAAAATTACTTTCCCTTCTTTTGTAATGGCTATTGCAGCAACCCATTCAGGAAAGTCATATACATAATAAGGCGTAACAATTGTCCCATCGGGTTTTTCGCAGGTATCAATACGAATATTCATCCAGGTTTCACTGAATAGCTTTTTTGAATCAATCAATTTCCATTTCATATCTCTTTCCATTACCAACCTTCTTTCTTTCTTAAAAAATTGATATGAGCAGTGTGGTGCTTACCATGCCAAGCGTATAAGCCCAATAAAAGCCACAAACTCATTTGGCGACCCTGCTCAGGATGCACAACAGTTCTCTGCCATTCCAAATCGGAAAGGTCTTTTATAGTAGCATACCACCTCAGGTGAAGCGCATGTAATAAAGTAAGAGATACATTTATTGGAACCAATTCATTATCTGCCAGCATCGCCCATTCTTTTTCATTGTAGGGTCTGATGGTTGGATTGTCTTCCGTTAACCCTAGTTTAAATCTTATATATGAATTCATGTGGCTATCTGCAACATGATGTACCAATTGCTGCAGTGTCCAACCTCCCGCACGATAGGGAGTTCGCAATTGAGCTGCATCTAGGTTTTCTATAGAACGTTCCAATTCTTCAGGAAGTAACTTAATAGCCAATAACCATTTATCTTTTTGCTCTTTTGAAAATGGTTGTGGTTCGTATTTTCCAATTGGATAACTCGGGTCGTTTGACATGTTCATCTATTTTGGTTTATTATTCAAATTTTTAAGTTGGTGAAAGCACAACAGGTGTTCGAAAAAAATCACGCAAAGTTGCAAAGTAAGAAGAAATAAGTCGCTAAGAAAAGCTTTGCTCCTTATGCTTTGCGTGAAACAAAGACGTATACCCTCTTTCGAAAACTTGTTGTAAAAACACCAACATAAGCATAGGCATTGAAACCTATACATGGGTGGTTTAACAACAATGACTTTTATTCTTCTCTTAAATTATGTCCGGTTAAATTAATAAAAACATCTTCCAGATTAGCCTGTTTAACCTCCTTCGTTTTTTCAAAGCCGTTAGCCACTAACTCATCAATCAATTTGTCAGGGGTATTTAAGGCAATGATTTTCCCACTATCAATTATGGCTACTCGATCGCACAATACCTCGGCCTCATCCATATAATGAGTGGTTAGTATTACGGTAGTCCCCCGGCTTCTGATTTCTCGAATCAGATCCCATAAATTACGTCTTGCCTGAGGATCTAATCCTGTAGTGGGTTCGTCAAGAAAAATAATTTTGGGTTTGTTTATTAGTGTTGTAGCGATAGAGAACCGCTGTTTTTGACCACCGCTGAGTTCTTTAAACTTTGCTTTTGCTTTATCTCGAAGGTTTACTTTGTCCAACAAACCCATCGGTTCTACTTCCTCATTGTACAAACCAGTAAATAATACAATTAATTCCAGTAAACTTAGACTGGGATAGTATCCGGAAGTTTGCAATTGAACTCCAATGATTTTTTTTATTTCATTAGGAGAATCGTCCAGGTTAAGTCCATCAACAATTACCTGCCCGCTAGTTTTTGATCTAAGCGTTTCAATTATTTCAAGGGTAGTAGACTTACCTGCTCCATTGGGACCCAATAACCCGAAAATTTCTCCTTCTAGCACATCAAAACTGATACCTTTAACTGCAGCAAAATCTCCATATTTTTTATGCAGATTTTTTACTTCAATAATTATTCTTTGCATAATCAAAATTTATAAACCAAGCCCACAGAACTATTGGCAACCCCAATGCCTAATGTTGTTTGGTGATATTTTTTATTAAATAAAGTAACTGCCATGGCTAAATTTCTTTGTCCCATCATGGCTAAGTACCCACCGGTTAGGGTTACAGCAAATCCTCCACACACCAAGGCCCAGCCATTTCCTTTATCTGATCCGGATGAAGTTACCCTACTTATTCCGAAGATGGTGGCAATACTGCCCGTTATTGCTAAAATTTGTCCAGCAATTTTATTGGATTGATGTTTCTCCACTAATCTAATTAGCTGATTATCCCTAGTACGATAAAAAAGCCCTTCAAACTGTTTACTTCCTGAATATAATGTATCATGGTAAAATATGGAATTGGGTTTGAGTGCTATCACATAATTCATTCCTTCTTTATCAATTTTTTGTTGCGCATTTGTAGTTAATATTTTCAAAAAAAAGAACAATCCTACTAAAAATAGTTGTTTCATTTGTTTATTTTAAAATTCCTGTAAATGTTTCTAGCTCATGCATCATATCTCTGCTACCAATAAATAATGATGTACGTTGATGAAGTTCCGTAGGTTGAATATCTAAAATCCGCTGTTTCCCATTCGTTGCAAGCCCTCCGGCTACTTCTACAATAAAAGCAAAGGGATTGGCTTCATACAATAAACGCAATTTACCCTTTGGTTTATCCAGCGTTGCAGGGTACATAAAAATCCCCCCTTTGATCAGGTTTCTATGAACATCAGCAACCATACTGCCAATGTATCGTTGTGTATAGGGTCCGCCAGTTTCTTTTGTTTTTCGCTGACATCCATCAATATATTTCCGAACAGATTCATCATACTGAAAGAAATTACCATGATTAACCGAATAGAATTTCCCATTTGGCGGACAAGTAATATTCGGATAACTTAAGGAGAATTCTCCAATAGAAGGATCTAATGTAAATCCATTAACACCTCGTCTTGTTGCATACACCAACATGGTACTTGAACCATACACTACATATCCCGCAGCAACTTGTTTAGTACCTTTTTGGAGAAAGTCTTCTCTAGTACAAGGCTTACCCAATTCACTTAGTCTAGGAAAAACACTGAAAATAGTACCAATGGATACATTTACATCTATATTACCACTTCCATCAAGTGGATCAAATAAAACCACATATTTACTGTTATTACTTACATCATCATCAAATACCACAAAATCATCCATTTCTTCACTTCCTATTCCGGCACAACTAATACCATGTTTTAAAACACCCATGAACTGGTTATTCGCAAAAATGTCTAGTTTTTTAACATCTTCCCCTTGTATGTTCACTTCTCCTGCATCGCCAAGTATATCCACCAATCCTGCTTTGTTTACTTCTACATTAACTCTTTTGGCAGCCAAAGCAAGATCTCTCAATAATCGGCTTAATTCTCCGGTAGCAGACGGAAATTGTCGTAATTGTGTTAATGTAAATTCATCTAAAGTGAGGATATTCCTATTCACATTCATAATAGAAAAGTTTAGATAAAGTTAGGATGCGAGCCTTAATTGAACGGATTTTTTTTTACAACAATAATTCAATTAAAATCAAATTTTCTTACAATTCCTAAATCGTTCCTGAAACTGCCTCAATTAGACATTGGTTGATAATATTACTTAATTTTACCTTTGAAAATTTTAATAAGAAAGGAATGAAAGTATTTAAATTCGGAGGAGCGAGTGTAAATAGTGTAGAAAGAATAAAAAAAATGGCTTCTATTGTTAAAGAATATGAAGATGAGCCACTAATCATTATCATTTCCGCTATGGGTAAAACCACAAATGGACTTGAAAAGGTTGTTGAAGCCTTTTATGCCGGAAACAAAGAAGACGCATTGAAGTTATTTGATCAGGTGAAAAAATACCATATCAACCATTCGAAATATTTATTGGTAACCCATTTCAACGAATGTCTGTTACAAATAAATGATTTTTTTACAGAAGTTGAATGGTTGTTACATGACAAGCCCGTTAGAGATTTTGATTATTATTACGACCAAGTGGTTTGTGTTGGTGAATTATTAAGTACCTGTATCATTTCTCATTTTCTAAATGAATCAGGCATCCCCAATCAATGGCTAGATGTGAGGGATCTGATTAGAACGGATAACAATTTCAGAGATGCTACCATAAACTGGGATCTTACAAAAGATAAAATAAAAGGAATAGTAGTACAGGGCTTAGAAATGGATAAATCTTCTCAGAAACCTATTTTTACGTCACATATTTATATTACACAAGGTTTTATTGGTTGTACGAATGACAATGAAAGTACCACACTAGGCAGGGAAGGAAGTGATTATACCGCAGCAATATTTGCCAATGTTTTGGATGCCGAAAGCCTAAGTATTTGGAAAGATGTGGAAGGTATAATGAATGCAGATCCAAAACAATTTCCAGATGCAATATTGATACGGGAACTCAGTTATACAGAGTTAATCGAAATGGCATTTTATGGGGCTCAGGTGATTCATCCAAAAACCATTAAACCTCTACAGAATAAAAATATCCCATTGTATGTAAAGTGCTTTTTGGATCCAACCTTACCGGGTACCACCATTCATAAAAGCAATAGCAAATCTTTGCCCCCTATTATTGTAATAAAAAAAAATCAGGTCTTATTGCACCTAAACAGCCAAGATTTTTCATTTGTAGGTGAAGCACCCATGCACAAATTATATCTTCTGTTTAATAATCATAAAATTCAACCAAATCTTATACAAACCAGGGCTATCAATGTACAGGTTTGCTTTGATGATCGTATAGAAAAAATAGAAAGTTTGGCCGCTGATGCAAGTGTATTTTTTGATGTTCAGGTTGAAAAAGACCTTACCCTGCTTACCATTCGCCATTATCATACTAAAATTTTTGAGGAACTCACAAAGGAAGCAAACATTGTACTTACCCAAAGTACAAAAGAAACTATTCAGGTATTGTATCGCTGAAATTAAAAAAAGTCTTATAAAAATAGACGTTTTCTTAATTTCAAAAAATATGCGGAGAATATGCGATTCAGAAATCTATAAATGACTGTACTCACCCTTATGGTTTATGGAAATAAGGGGAAGTTTTTTATTCTGTTCAAAATAATCAAAAACTTCTTTTAGAGTAGAAGAAAAATGTTGATAGCTCGGATCATCTTTACTGGCTTTTACCAAATAATCTCTGCTCTTCTCAACGTTAAACCTTACTGGAAAAATGTGTACCGGAATAAAGTCCTGACCTTGGTCCTGAGCATAACTAGCCATTAAATACAATTCTTCAATTTGGTTGTTTTGAATGGGAATACATCCTACCGTTACACAACTTCCATGTATATAAATATCGTTTCCGGGCTTGATAGAATCACTTAGTAAATGATCTGAAGCATTTGGATAATTTAATTTTAATGCCAGGTGGTAATTACTTTTAGGGTTGAATTCATTGATATAATAAAATCCTTCCGGCACTTGATAATCACCCTCTATTCGTTTAGGCCCCATCGCACCGGATAAAGCACAAACTTTGTATGTTTTAAATAATTTAAATTGATCATTTGAGGAATTGCGAACCCATAGTTCCAACTGGCTGTCATATTTAAAACTCCGCACATAAATTTGCTTTACAGGCCAAGAGATATGCATTTCGGCCAGTTGCTTTTTAAGAGAATCAACATTAAGTTTTAAAGCATTTACTACTTTGGGGTACTGACGTTGAGTGGCCATAAAAGAAGATTGGGCATACAAAAACTGTACCCCTAGCCAAAAAACGAGAACCATTAACATTCCCTTCATGATGTCAAAAGTAAGGGTTGAGAAAATAACTTCCTCAAAGAATTCTCCAATTAACGTTCATTTTGTGAATAAAATTGCCTTAGGGCTTTTTGTTTTTATACTAGATTAAAATCAATAGTTAGTGAATCATACTCCAAACGAAAATTGCATCCTAAATTATTAACTTTTAATTATTAATACCCATCAAGGATTGAACAGTGGAAAGCCTTTTTACTAAGCAATTTCTTTTATCCTCTACAAATTCCCCCGCAAAGCTTGTTCTCTTTCAATGGCTTCGAAAAGTGCTTTAAAGTTACCCTTCCCAAAGCTTTTGGCTCCTTTCCTTTGAATAATTTCAAAAAAAAGCGTTGGCCTATCCTCAATTGGCTTAGTAAAAATTTGAAGCAGGTATCCTTCCTCATCCCGATCAACTAACACACCTAAGTCTTTTAAGGGTTTGATATCTTCATCAATATGGCCTACCCTATCTAACAAATCGTCATAATAAGAAGTTGGCACTTTTAAAAATTCAATACCTCGGTTTTGCAAGTCAATGACTGTTTTTACAATATCATGGGTAGCCAGGGCTACATGTTGACAACCTTCTCCGTCATAATAATCAAGGTATTCTTCTACCTGTGATTTTTTTTTCGCTTCGGCCGGTTCATTTATCGGAAACTTTACAAAACCATTTCCATTACTCATCACTTTACTCATTAAAGCAGAATATTCTGTAGAAATATCGTTGTCATCAAAACTTAGAATATTTTTAAACCCCATAACTTCTTCATAAAATTTTACCCAAGGGTTCATTTGGTTCCATCCAACATTACCTACACAATGGTCTACATATAACAAACCGGTTTCCGGGGGATTATAATTACTTTCCCATCTCTGGTAACCCGGCATAAATAAGCCAGTGTAATTTTTTCGTTCAATAAACAGGTGAACAGTATCTCCATATGTATGAATGCCACTGAGAACGATTTCTCCATTGTGGTCTGATATAATTTGAGGTTGCAAGTAGCTTTTCCCTCCACGAGCAGTGGTTTGTTTCCAAGCTTCAGTTGCATCATCAACCCGTAATGCAAGTACTTTCACTCCATCGCCATGTTTATAAATATGATCGGCCAAGGCATTTTGGCTTCGTAAAGGGGTAGTAAAAACAAAGGTTAGTTTATTTTGACTCACTACATAACTCGCCCTATCCTTCATCCCGGTTTCCGGGCCCGAATAAGCCAGACTTTGAAAACCAAAAGCGGTTTTGTAAAAATGGGCCGCCTGTTTGGCATTCCCAACATAAAATTCAACATAATCGGTTCCTAGTAAAGGAAGGAAGTCTTGCTGTTTTTTTGAGATACCCGCATTTAATTCAACTGATTCCATAAAATAATTTGAATATTGACAAAAAGGTTATAATTGACTAGCCAAGTAATTAACGGCTTTTTTGGGCTTCTAAACCTGATCGCATGGCCAATGCTTCCATCAGCAAACAATAGCAAAAACGCTTGTCGGTGAATATTTTATGGGGATAATCGGGAATCATGAATGATAAAAATAGCCTTTTTACTTGAAACGAAGTTTGGAGACCAAAGTCTAATCTTTGGAGTGAGTATGAAATAGGTTCCTCTTTTGAAAATCCAAACTTCTGACTTCTAACTTCTAACTTCAGACTCCAGACTTCAACTATACTCCTTATCACAAACTAAAATCTCCTCCCTATCTTCGCCATTATAAATTTTAATATGAAAGTAGGCATCTTGGGCGGTGGTCAGTTAGGCAGAATGCTATTACAAGCTGCTGCGAATTATGTAGTGGAAACTTTTGTTCTGGAGAATGATGCAAATTGTCCTGCAGCGCATTTATGTCATCATTTTATGAAAGGAGACATTACTGATTTTGAAACTGTTTATCAATTTGGGAAAGACCTAGATGCACTCACGATTGAAATAGAATCTGTAAATATTGAAGCTTTAGAAAAACTGGAAAATGAAGGGGTAAAAATTTATCCGAAACCTTCTGCTATTCGAATAATTAACAATAAAATTATCCAGAAACAATTCTATCAAACACATCTGATACCCAGCTCTCCATTTGTAGTTACCCACAACCGAGAAACATTGCATTCACTCGAACATTTTTTCCCTGCTGTACATAAAGTTGGTCAGGGAGGGTATGATGGGAAAGGTGTTACGCTAATTGAATCAAAAACAGACATCCCGAAAGGCTTTAATTTGCCTTCCGTACTTGAAAAGAAAGTTGCCATCAAAAAAGAAATTGCCATCATTGTTGCGATGAACCATCTGGGCGAAACGGTTACCTACCCTCCTGCCGAAATGGTTTTTGATCCGGTTTGGAATTTACTGGACTATCAAATAAGTCCCGCACAAATTTCTGAAAAAATAAAGTGGAAGGCAGAAGCAATGGCTTTAAAAGTGGTAACTGAATTAAAAAGTCCCGGCCTATTTGCGATAGAACTTTTTATTGATGTACATAATGAAGTATTGGTAAATGAATCTGCTCCGCGGGTTCACAACAGCGGTCACCATACTATTGAAGCCAATTATTCTAGTCAATTTGATATGCTGTGGCGTATCATATTGAATTTTCCGATGGGCAATACAGATCCTATTTTACCTTCAGCGATCGTGAATATCAT
>JAYTSC010000106.1:0-5099 GCA_043745885.1 Bacteroidota bacterium
CGGTAGGAGAAATATGGACTGTGGAAGAAATCAACATACGAAAAGCATTGATTGAAGCTGCAGGAATGACCTGGACGGTTATTGAAAGCTTACCCGTTCATGAAGACATAAAACGCCAATATGGAAAATTTCAGGAGTGGATAGAAAAATACAAAATCAGTTTGCAAAATGTAGCTGCATGTGGATTGAAAGTGGTTACCTATAATTTCATGCCCATCTTAGATTGGGTGCGCACAGACATCTCATTTGAAATGCCCGATAGAAGCCGTGCTTTATATTTTGAGAAAGCCGCTTTTATTGCTTTTGATATGTTTTTATTGAAACGCCCCGGCGCGGAAAAAGATTATACCCCTGACGAAATCGAAAGAGGAAAAAAGAAATTGGCCACAATGTCTCAGGAAGAAAAAGACCTGGTTTGTAAGAATACTTTGTTGGGACTTCCCGGAAGTCGGGAACAATTTACCCCTGAAAAAATATTTGATGCCCTTAAAAAATATGAAGGAATAGATCGTACCAAACTTAAAGAACATCTTTTCTATTTTTTAAAGGAAGTGGTTCCGATAGCTGAAGGGTTAGGCTTACAAATGGCCATCCATCCCGACGATCCTCCTTTTTCTGTTTTAGGTCTTCCAAGAATTATGAGTACAGAAGCTGATGCCATGGATTTATTAGCTGCAGTTCCTTCAAAAGCAAATGGATTATGTTTTTGTACCGGATCATTCGGCGTTCGGCCTGATAACGATTTACCCGGAATGGTTCGTCGCATGGGCGATGCCATCCATTTTCTACACCTAAGAAGTACCAAACGTGATGCTGAGGGTAATTTCTACGAAGCCGATCACCTGGATGGAGATGTGGATATGTATGCTGTTGTAAAGGAAATCGTTCAAGTACAAAAGCGCCGAGGTATTTCCATCCCCATGCGCCCCGATCATGGACACCAAATGCTAGATGATCTGAAAAAAGTTACGTACCCCGGTTATAGTGCCATTGGCCGTTTGCGGGGATTAGCAGAATTAAGAGGCTTGGAGTTGGGTATTGAACGGGCTTTGTAAACGGCTGCGAGAAACGCCCACCCTTGCGAGGTACCACCGTCGTTACCAGGAAGGTACTTCCTTGCTAGGAACGAAGCAAACCGATGCCATTAATTTAAAACTGCCCCAAAAAACAAACTCACAATACCTACCACATTCCTAATTCATTTAAACTCCTTTATTAATTGCATTCTGAAGCATCAATTAATTGCGTAAAGCCAACCCAATTTGGTAGCTTTACGCATAAAGGGGATATTGATTTTGTATATTTAAGAGTTAGATGCAAACTTGGGTGACACAGGCCTTACAGTAAATAGTACCCTTTTTTGATGCAGTCTTAACAGGACAGATTACAATTATTGTTTCAGACCTATTAGAAGCAGAACTGCTTAGGGCTCCGACACACGTGAGAGATTTTCTAGCAACACTTCCTACTGAACAAATTGAAAAGATTAGATTGACAAAAGATGCGGCGGAACTTGCGGATCAATATATTTTAGCTAAAGTGGTTGGACAAACCAGTAGAGCGGACTGCCAACATATAGCAATGGCAACACTTGCGAAAGCAGATGTTATGGTAAGCTGGAACTTTAAGCACATTGTAAACCTCGATAAAATAAGAGGTTACAATGGCATTAACTACCAATTAGGACATAACATGATAGAAATCCGAACACCAAAAGAAATTATCAATTATGACAACGCAAACTTTTAATACGCAGCAGGATTTAGTAAAAGACTTGCGCAAAATCCGTGACGAAATCAGCAGAGAAATCAAAGACATGAGCTTTGAACAGGAACGTATATACTTGGATAAACTACTCGCAAACAAAGAAAAGTCTGCACCTAACAACATTAGCTTTCAGCAATTGGGGCTGGAAGAATAATTTCTTCGGCTACAGTGCAAATCCCAGCTTGACCTTGGCCATTTCCCCAACTGCTTAAAGCCATAGACGTTGTTATCTTCGGCTGCGGCTCGCTATCAGCTTCGGTTTCGGCAGGACAAGCATCTCTGGACTTTTGGTTGTTATCTTTTACTTTTATATCTTTATTCAGCAGCGGTTGGGGGCGGACATAGCAATGAATTCCCTGCCTGCAGCAATACCCGACCGTTGGCTGCAACTTGCGGAAACCTAATAAAATAAATTTATATAAACGTATGAAAAAGATTATATTTCTAATTACGATAGTATCGTTTTGCTACATTGGGTATGGACAAAGCTTAAAAGGTAAAATTATAAGAGACTTTATAACTTCACCTTTGCTACATAATGAAGGGGGCGAAAATACTACTCGGAGACTAACTATCTATTTGCCTCCTAAATATGATGGAACAAATGAAAGATATCCAGTTCTGTATTATCTGCATGGTTTTACAATGACAGATAGTTTAACTCAAGCAGAAGTTGATATCTTAGATTTGGCCATTAATTCTGGTAAAATACGTCCAATAATTTTTGTTGTTTCAAATCAATATACAAATTATGAAGGAAGCTTTTATACCAACTCTATTTTAAATGGAAATTGGGCTGATTTTACGGCAAAAGCTGTTGTTGAGTATGTAGATAAGAAATTCAGGACAATCGCTAACAGGAATAGTCGCGGAATATGTGGACACTCAATGGGTGGCTATGGAGCAATTAAATTAGCAATGCTTTTCCCTGACATATTTAGCAGTGTATATGCATTAAGCCCTGGGCTACTTGCATTGGTAAAAGAATTTGGTCCCAATAGTGAATCTTATAAACAATTAGCCTTAATAAAAAATAAAGAGGATTTAAAAAAAGCTTATTTCCCAAAAACCATTGTTGCTGCAGCTAGGGCTTGGTCACCAAATCTATCTAATCCCCCATTTTATTGTGATGTCCCATTTAAATATAAGGGCGATAGTTTAATTGTTGATAATATAGTTCTTGAAAAGTGGAACAAAAATTTACCAATAATGATGATTGATAACTATGTAGGAAACATTAAAAAATTGAAAGCTATAAAACTTGATTGGGGACGAAATGACGGAAGTAGATTTCCTGTTCAGTGTACCATGTTTAGCCAAAAACTTGAGAATTTAGGAATCGAGCATTTTGCTGAGGAATATATTGGAACTCACATGAACAAAATATGGACTATAGATGGCAGGGTGCTTAACAGTATGTTGCCATTTTTTAACACATATCTGACATTTGAAAATTAAATTCTTGAACAAATAAAGTTGTGTTTATTCAAGCAGCAGCCAACATTATTACGTATAGCTGAAAGCCCCCTAAAAATTTGAGACATTGGTAAAACAAAGAAGCCCTGCCATTTAAGTATGCCGGGGCTTTTAGCTATGCGTTGTTCAGCGACACAACTGTAGGTGTGTTAGTTGGTTTTACGGTTGTTCACTAATTGTACTGCTGTTTTTTAGTGCCTGTTTTAGTGTACTGAATTGCACAATTTCTCCTACCCAAAAACTACTTTTTTTAGGTGTGGCTATTTTCTTTTTCAGCAGGTTGTCTTTTGTTTCCTTCTCCGTAAATTAATCATGTATGAAAAGCATAATGTAGAATATGTGGCAGTAGTATGACCGGGACAAAAAATAAATAATCAAAAAAGGGGAACAATGGGATTAAATACTTACATTTATAAGAGTCATCCACCCATAGTGACTAAAAAAGCAGGAAACAAAACAGAAGCAACAAAAAAAATAGACAGATAACCAATAAGAAGAGATAAGCAAGTTGATACTTTCTCCCTAAGCACAAGCAGACGGCGAAATCGGTCAACTAAAAAGTATACCACAAAGCCCCGATCGATATATTTGAAGTGGGGTTAATTTTGGGGGCTTTGCGGATACTTTTCTTAGTGTTGTACGTAATTTTTAACCACATTATATGAAATCAAACTTAGACACAACAATCCATGATTTATTAAATCAAAAAATTCTTGAATTAGAAGAACATTTTGATGCAGATATATTTACTTATTATGGACTAATAATTGACGGTAACGAAGTCCCAATTTTAAAAATAATTGAACAATTAGCAGACCCAAAAACAAAAAGGAAACGCTTGTTTATAATTCTAACGACAGGCGGTGGTAGTGCAATTGCTGTTGAAAGATATGTTAACATGGTTCGACATCATTATGAAGAAGTAAACTTTATTATTCCAGATTATGCTTATAGTGCAGGTACTATATTTTGTATGAGTGGAGACGAAATACACATGGACTATTATTCAGTGTTAGGTCCTATTGACCCACAAGTACAAAACAAAGAAGGAAAATTAGTAGCTGCATTAGGTTATCTTGATAAAGTAAATGAACTAATAGAAAAATCACAAAATGACACTTTGAGTAATGCTGAATTTATAATTCTAAAGGATTTTGATTTAGCAGAATTAAGACAGTACGAACAAGCAAAAGAATTGACAATTGATTTACTTAAAAAGTGGCTTGTAAAATACAAGTTTAAAAATTGGACAAAACATCAAACAACATTAGAAATACTTGATACTGAAGTAACGCAAGACCAAAAGTTACAAAGGGCAGAAGAAATTGCAGATGCTTTAAGCTCTCATAACCGTTGGAAATCACATGGAAGACCAATAAATATTGACATTCTAAAAAATGAATTAAAACTTAAAATAGAAGATTACAGCAATAATACAGTAAGAAAAGAGTTAATTAGAGGTTATTATGAGTTACTAACAGATTATATTGTAAGCAAAAATCAAACTATATTTGTCCATACTAAATTCAACATTTAATGACCAACATTGAAAAAAATATTGCAACAGCAATAAATTCAAAACAGAAATCCTTAAATGATATTCAGAAAATTAAGGATTTTGAGAAAGCCTCAACATTGTTTCAAGAATTAGTTAAAACAGGACTTGTCAAAGAACGTGGCTATACATTAACTACGCAAATTGTGCGTACTCAAAATGTTTATAGCAATTTAAGCTACGAAGAATAAAACTACGTACAACAAATAAGGCTTCGTCGGGTGCGCAGCGCCAACGATGAAGCCTCGGTTGTACGGAACCGGTTTGTTTGAGGATGATCGTTTGTTATGGGGTTTTCGAT
>JAYTSC010000107.1:0-4177 GCA_043745885.1 Bacteroidota bacterium
TTCCAGTGCCATATTTATGGGCACAGCGGGTAAATTTTTGGCTCCCAATACTTCCACCCTGGCATCTAGAAAATGAAAGCAATTACTGGATATTCTGTGTGATAATGCCTCGGCAAATGAATTATTTTGCTGCTCTTCTGTTAATACCAATACCCTTCCATGCCTGCGTACCCCCTCATAAATGGCTTCTTCGTCTAATGGAAATAAGGTTCTCAGGTCAATAATTTCTAATTGGCCGGGTAATAATGCAGCAGCTCCTTTTGCCCAGTAAACCCCCATGCCGTAGGTAATAATACAAACGGTAATACCTTGTCGTATCTTAATAGGATCCGCTAATAATACCGTATTGACCTTTCCCAATGGGATGATATAATTTTTATCCGGCTCAATGGTTCTGGCATCATCTGTTCCGGGTACTTTACTCCAATAAAGACCTTTATGTTCCAACATAACCACAGGATTGGGATCCAGGAAAGCCGCTTTCATCAACCCCTTCATATCTGCTGCATTAGAAGGATATACCACTTTGATTCCTTTGATTGATAATAAAGTACTTTCAATACTCCCACTGTGGTAGGGACCACCCCCACCATAAGCCCCAGTTGGCACCCTCAATAGTATTTGAACAGGAAATTTCCCATTCGATAAATAGCAGGATTTTGACACTTCTGTAATTAACTGATTTAACCCCGGATAAATATAATCTGCAAATTGTATTTCCACAATCGGTTTCATCCCTAGTGCAGATAGCCCAACCGTAGATCCAACAATATAGGCTTCTTGTATGGCGGTATTAAATACACGTTGTTTACCAAACTTATCGCCCAATGTTGCGGCTTCCCGAAACACACCCCCTAATCTGGCGCCAACATCTTGTCCAAACAATATAGCTTCCGGGTATTCATCTAATATTTCTTCAATGGCATGCAATGCTGCATCAACCATCATCACCCGTTCACCTGTTTTGGGTACACGTTTTCCCGTTTCTTCGCTTATGGGAGTTACTGCAAATACATGCTCTTCAACGGAAGCAGGATCAGGTTCCGGCGTCTTTTGCGCCTTAGCAAAATAGTCGACTACTTGCTCCAACACATCTGATTCTAATCGGATTATTTCTTGCTCTTTGTAGCCTACCCCTTTTAATAACAACCGAAGTTTAGGTGCAGGATCAGTCAACCCATGTTGTAACAGGTCTTCTTTATTACGATAAAACTCTTTTCTTACACCACTCGTATGATGGCCCAATAGGGGCACTTTGGCATGAACCAGAACGGGTTTCCTTTCTTTTCTCGCATAATGAATTGCCTGTTCCATAGTCTCATAACTGCGAATAAAATCAGTCCCATCGCATTGTACTCTTTTCAATCCTTTAAATCCGGCAGCATATTCGTAAGCGTTTGACGTTCGTATTTCATCAGCCAATGCACTAATACTCCAACCATTATCCTGTACCAAATAAATTATGGGCAATTGTTTAAGTACGGCAAACTGTAATGCCTCACTTACTTCTCCTTCCGATACACTACCATCGCCTAAAGAACAAACCACTATTGGTAATTCGTCATTTTCCGATTTGCGTAAAAGCGGTGATTTTGTTTGTTCTAAATATTGAATCCCCTGTGCAATACCCGTAGTGGGAATTGCTTGCATGCCGGTGGCACTGCTTTGGTGAATAATGGAGGGTTTATTCGTATCCCTACTATTGGGATGACAATAATAAGACCGTCCCCCGGAAAAGGGATCTTCTTTTTTGGCCAGTAACTGTAGCATTAATTCATAGGGGGTAAACCCGATGGCCAAAAGCAAGCTATCATCCCTGTAATAAGGGCTTACCCAATCACAGGGAAGCAATTGTAAGCCAGTGGCTATTTGTATGGCCTCATGGCCTCTGGAAGTTGAATGTACATATTTACATTCCTGGCGGTTTGCATCGTAGGTATCTCCCATGCACCTGGCTGTAGTCATCAGTTGATAAGCTTCTAATAAAATTTCTGGAGTAAGCATCTGATTGGTCTAGGGTAGTATAATACTGGGCTTGCGCGTTATTTAATCTCTAAAGCAAACATTTTTTCTTTTTCATAATATCCTTCCAACAAATCTTCGTTTACACATTCACCTACTCCTGCAGGGGTGCCTGTATAAATTAAATCACCAATATTTAATGAAAAATATTGTGAGATATGGGCAATGACCGTATCAAATGAAAAAATCAAATGTTCCGTATTGCCAACCTGAACGATTTCTTTATTTTTTTGAAGAGAAAAATGAATTGGGTTGTTTCTTATTTCATCTGTAAAGGGTATCCACTTTCCGATGATAGCCGAATTATCCCAGGCTTTGGCTTTCTCCCAGGGTAACCCTTTTTTCTTTAGTTCCGACTGTAAATCTCTG
The DNA here is from genome assembly GCA_043745885.1 of Bacteroidota bacterium. Lineage (GTDB taxonomy): Bacteria > Bacteroidota > Bacteroidia > Chitinophagales > Chitinophagaceae > Sediminibacterium. The sequence goes on from JAYTSC010000107.1 coordinate 2,392, forward strand.
GCTGTAAAATCTATTCCAATGGTAAATGCATCAATATATTCTGAGGCGTTTTGTTCTTGGATATCCTTCCCATTTTTACAAATACGCAAAACCACTTCTACCTCATAATGTAGTTCATTAGAAAATTGGGGATAATAAAATGGGGTATTGGAAGGAAGTAAAGCCGTTTTAGGCTTCATAAAAATTACGGGCTCCTCAGGAACGGCATTACCCAATTCCTTAGCATGATCGGCATAGTTACGACCAACACAAAATATTTTCATAGATGGCTTTCTTTTAAAATAATAAATAAACAACCGTATTCATCTGCCGAAGCAGGGATATGGAAATGTCTGCTTAATTCGTATTTCCAAAACGTATAACTCTAAAACAGGTGTAATTATTATTCAAAAACCAGGTTATTAACTGAACTCATTGTTTTTTCAAGTCCAATACTGGCAAATGACTCAATAATTTCACAACATTTGTCTATTTTCTGTTGAACAATTGGAATTTCATCAGCCTGCCATTTACCCAATACAAAATCAATCTGTCTGCCCTTGGGAAACCCATTACCAATACCAAACCGCAATTTCGGGTACTGATCGGTGCCTAAGGTTAGTTGGATATCTTTTAGTCCGTTATGTCCTGCATCGCTACCGAGGCCCCTTAATCGTAATTTGCTTAACGGTAGCGCCAAATCATCTACAATGGTTAATGTGGCGGTCAGGTCTATTTTTTCTTTATCCATCCAATATTTAAATGCCTTACCGCTGAGGTTCATAAAAGTAGTGGGTTTAATACATAGGAAGGTTTTTCCCTTCCACTTTACCTCAGCTACTTCGGCCAGCCTATCAGCTTTAAAAAAACCACCCTGCTTAATAACAAATGCTGATATAACATCAAACCCTATATTATGACGGGTATGGCGATATTCTTCACCAATATTACCCAATCCTATGATTAGAAATTTATTCATATTTGGTCAAAAATAGTCTCTATTCTTATATGCACAATAGCAGATTTTAATTTTTATCAAATGTTCCGAATGACTAATTCAAAAATAGTAACTTTATTTAACTGGGAGTTATTCAGACTTTGTTATGATTTCCGGAGACCTAACAAAATCTAACCAATGTTTAAACCTGTATTTGCTAAAATACAAATCCTTTGTTCTCGCATTGCAAATATTGGCATAACAGACAGCTTGAATTATAATGAGACAAAAAAAACACAGTTACTGAATATTGTGATTGCCTGTGGCATTCCTACCAGTTTTACTTTTTGTTTCATTAATTTCTTCCAACAAAATTATTTATTGAGTTGTATTAATGTATTCATTCTTTTGGGAGGAATTCTTATTTTGACCATAAATAGTTATCAAAAATTTTTACTGGGCAGACTAATTATTTCTTTTTGTGCTACTCTTTTTTTTACTGCCAGTGCCATCCTTTACAGAAATGGCGGCGAATATTTTTTGATAGCGAACTTGATTGTAATTATTATTTATTTTAATGAAATCAAGTTTCTCCTTTCCATTACCCTACTTAACTGTTTGTTATTCATTGCTATAAAATACTATTTAAATTCACCTGTTAACTATTATACCGTTCCCTTTGGCAGAATCATTTTTAATATGATATGGTCAATGGCAACCGGCTTACTAGCCCTATTATTTTTTAAAAATGAACAGATTATCTATCAAAAACAAATAGAAGAAAAAAACAAAGAGTTGGAAAAACTCAACCAAACCAAACAAAAACTTTTTTCCATTATTGCCCACGATCTTCGTTCACCAATTGCTCAG
>JAYTSC010000108.1:0-2774 GCA_043745885.1 Bacteroidota bacterium
ATATGCTGACAGGTTGGGTTACATGTTTAGAGCAGAAATTTATATATATCACTTCTTTTAAAACTACTGGAGCAATCTTAGATGGATATAGATTTAAAAATTTAGAGGAAAAAACACCTCAATGAAGACACAAAATCTTGAACGGTTCAGGGTTAATGCAGTATCAAAGAAAAGACGCATCTTAATGGACGTTTATCAGAACCACTCTCCAAAAGACTTGTAAAGAAATAGGGGACCCCAATGTTCATATTTTGACAAACAGGACTTGTATTTTCAAAAGAACCCTCCCATCGTTGTTGGTCTATGACCAACAACCAGTTCTGGAGACTCAGTATCATTCTTATGTGGATCCAAATAAAATTAAACCAGTGAGTCTAACCCAGATTGCAGCAAAAGTTCCTTCAAAAGTTAAAATTTGAAAAATTTGATGTGAAAACGTGTATGATGATTCGTAGTAGGGTACGAGACGAAATATTTTTTTTGATTCTCAAAGACTTCAGTTGATTAGTAGTACACAAATATCATTTTTTTTAACATTTGCATTACATAATATTACAATTCAGTTATCACAATTCCATAATCGTTAATAATCAATATTTTAAAATCTGTAGTACACAAACCGCCACCCAAAAAAATTGAAACGCAGGCTATTGTTCAATTTGCCCATTCTTAGCTGCAATGTGGGTTACGATTACAAAAATCCTATTTGAATATTATGCGAATGTTACCACAGTATTAAGTTAATTTGAACAGATAATGTGTTTTAATAAACAGGTGGTATTGTCTGTAAAGAAATTTTAACGATTTAGGTCTTTTATTCTACATGCGGCTGTGGTAGTTGTATTTCAAAACGGGTACCTTCTCCGGGTTTTGAACGAATTTGCATCGTTCCTTTCATGCCATCTACCAGATGCTTTACCAGTGCTAAGCCGAAGCCATAACCTGGTTCACCACCGGTTCCCTGGGTAGAAATGGCTGTACCCCCTAAAATATGGTTGATGGAATTTTCATCCAGGCCAATGCCGGAATCTGTAATAGTAATGGTAAGGGCATTCTGCATCTTTCCAGACACCAGTTCCAGACCCACCCCGATCTTTCCATTCTCGGGGGTAAATTTCATGGCATTGGATATCAGGTTACCGGTGATCTGTAAAAGTTTGTTCCTTGAGAAAGGGACAGTTGCTGACCCTGAATTAATATATACAGAAAAATCTATATTTTTATGAATCGCCTGAGGAGTGTATAACCGCTCAAGTTTGTCTTTGAAGATAGACAAGTTGAATAAATTATCGTTTGTTTGTTCCTTTTTGCCGTTGGATTTATTTTCTGTGCTCAATATCTCATCGGCCAGTTCCAGTAGGGACTTCCCACTTTTCTGTATTAAATCAATAAATTCCAGTACCTCATCCATCTTATTACTGTTGCCCTGCTCGGTGATGATTTGAGCTAGACCAATGATGCCCCCTATCGGTCCCCGGATATCATGCGCCACTTTTTTCTGGGATTCTGTGGATTCTTTTATTTTATTTCTCAGACTTTCAATCACTTTAATAGCCGTAAGACGGTTAACGATCTCATTGGCTATGATTTTTAATAATTCAACTTTTTCGGGTGAGATCTCCTTTCCTACGGTGTCCAGTACACATAATGCTCCCAGATTATAGCCATCATTTGTTTGCAAGGGCAACCCAAAGTAATAACGAAGCTTGAGATCACCTGCTACATAGAATTTATCTTTAAAACGATCATCGACCGAAAGATCCAGCACTTCAAATTGCTCTTCTTTGGCTAGAATGGTATATTGACAAACTGAATCTTCCCTAGGCATCTGTTCAAGCGCAAGACCATAATCAGATATAGTCCACTGGGTAAATGAATCGATCAGGTTGATCAATGATATCTGAGTACCGGCTACTTTTGCCGCTAACTTGGTAAGGTCGCTTAGGGCTTCTTTCCTATCTGAATAATCCAAATCAAACTCAGAGAGTTTGATAATTCTTTCCCATTCATTTTGGGGAACCGGAGGAACCTTTTCCATAACTGCAAATATCTGTCTTTTAAGACAGAAACGGGCTTAAATAAATTTCCTTCTCTGCAAAGCAGTCTCCTGAATGGTGACTCCTATGATTGCAGAAAAAGAAAAATGCAGTTAGTAATGCCAATCAAAGGTTGAATATTCGAATATTTTTTTAGCCGCAATTTCGCAGATTTAGATCAAATTAATCTTTAGAAATCTGCAAAACTGCGGCTAAATTGACAAAAATATAGTAACAAAAAAATTAAATAACATTCAACCCTTGATTCACATTAGTAATGAAATGCAACAACACATAAATTCTCTGCAGGGACTACTTGAATAAAACAAAAAAGTGAGTTTCTATCGAGAGACATCCGGAGAATTTTTTTTTTAGAGTGGACACCCTGCGGAGAATAAAAGAAACTAAAAGTTACTGAATCAATTCTCTATTTTGTAAATGGACATTTTAGCAATTATATAAATAACTTTTTTTTCATGATCAAATAACAATACTCGCTTGCACTATAAGCGGGTATTGTTATTTGACAGACTTCCCTGAACAGTTGCCCACTCTCCGCAGCTCAATTATTTTCTGGCTATCCTGAAGCTGATCGATGCCGTATTTGTAGCAGTTGTACGTGAAGTTACCTGTACTTTCACAATGTACTGTATTCCTGGTGCTAGGCTACTCAGTAACAAATCCACACTGTTAATGGTATTATTAGTAGTCTGACTCGATTGCGTAAACTGTGTACTG
>JAYTSC010000109.1:0-3574 GCA_043745885.1 Bacteroidota bacterium
GGAAACTGCTTATGATATGCTGAAGCAGTATGTGGAAAGTTTGCGTAGGTTCTTTGCTAACGAAGAGGGACGTGATGAAATCATTAACGATATTGAGGGACGTATTGCTGAATTGTTTGGTGAAAGTCTGAAAAAAGGCAGCACTTGTATTACAGATGCAGATGTAAACCAGATTATTGCCAGTATGGGTCGTCCTGAAGATTTTGAAGGCGAAGAAGCAAATGTACATTCACAATTGGGTGGGGACGGTAACCAACAAAATTCCGGTGGCCGTAATTATGAATCATCTAATGAAACATCACCCCGCGGTCGTTTATACCGCAACGATAACGATAAAATATTAGGTGGTGTTTGCGGAGGATTAGCCAGCTATCTACGTGTTGACCCAACCATTGTTAGATTAGTATTTGCATTATTCAGCCTTGGCGGAGGTGTTGGTATACTTATCTATATATTATTATGGATAATTCTTCCTTCTAAGCCACTTAACAATGCAACCACATCCAAACGTTTATACCGTAATCCGGATGAAAAAGTGATTGCCGGTGTAGCAAGTGGTATCGCCTCTTATTTTGATATTGCCGTATGGATACCCCGATTAATATTTGCACTTCCTTTAGTGGGAGGTATTATCAGTTCTATATTCAAAAACGCGTTTTGGTTTGATGTTGATCCATTCCCCGGCATTATTTTCGGAGGCTTTGGCGGAACACTGTTTATAGTTTATGCTGTATTATGGGCCGTAATTCCTGAAGCAAAAAGTGCTTCGGAGAAGCTTGAAATGAGGGGAGAAAAAGTAGACCTCAATACCATTAAAAATACGATTCAGGAAGACCTGGAAGGCTTTAAAAACCGGGCAGAAAAATGGGGCGGAGAGTTTAAAGAAAAAGCACAACAGTTTGGAGAGGAATTTGGTCAAACAGTAAGCCAAAAAGGAAAACAATTTGGTACGGAAGCCGGTTATGCGGCAAAAAATGGCGGCAACCGGGTAATAAAAGCAATGGGTATCCTATTCAAAGCATTCTTCCTTTTTATTGCTGGTGTGATTGCCTTTGCGCTACTGATTGCCTTATTAGCTTTTATGGTTGCAGGTATCGGTGTATTTCCGTTAAAGAATTTTTTTCTGGATGGATTCTGGCAAAACTTTCTCGCCTGGACAACCCTTGTATTGTTCTTAGGCATTCCGGTAGTTGCGTTTATCACATGGGTCATTCGTAGAATCATGGGTGTGAAATCTCGTAATAAATACCTGAGTTTTACTTTTGGCGGTCTTTGGTTTATCGGATTGGTTTCTGCAGGATTTTTAGCAGCATCCATAGCTAGTGATTTTGATGCAAGAGCAAGAGATAAGCAAGAATACAAAATTACACAACCGTTAACCGGCAAGCTGGTAATTAAAGTTCCCGAATCAAAAGTAAAAGTATTTGGACGGTGGTATAAATTTGATGGGATATTAAATATGACGGATGATAGTTTGTACCTAAACAACATTCGTTTGCGGATCACAAAAAGTGTTGATTCTTCCTTTCACATCTCATCTTATAAATATTGTAATGGCACTGATGAGCGTGGGGCATTGAAAAATTTAAGTCAAATTAATTATGGCATTAACCAACAAGATAGTATGGTGTGGTTAGATAGAGGATTTGCATTAAAAAATGGCACCAAATTCAGAAACCAGAGCGTAACCATAACCATACAAGTACCGGTTGGTAAAAAGATTGTGATTACCAGAAGTGTCAATCAATCTTTAAATTCATTTCACTTTAACTCTGGCAGAAGCGAATGGAATTTTGATGATGAAGACTGGAACAATCACTATGAAAACTGGAGCTCAGATGTTGAATATATTATGACTCCCGGTGGATTAGAGAGGACAAATATGAAAGATATTGGTTATGAAAATGCTGATGATGAAGGCACTATCGAAAAATATAAAAAGAGTAAAGAAGATCTTCAAAGAGAATACGATAAAAAGCAGAAGGAAGCTGAAGAATTGAAGAAAGAATTAAACAAGCCTATTGACAGTTCTAAGTACCAATATAAAAAATCGGTTTCCTACCTATTATTGCCAAAAAAAATAGACGAAACTATTAACACGAATGCCACAGAAGCGCCATCTGTTTCGATTGATGCTTCCAGAATGGTGTTTATGCAAATGGTTTTATAAACTCGGTTGAAGTTGGGAAAATAAGAACCCTGGCCTGTTCACAGAACGGGGTTCTTCCCTTTTATTTTTTAGGTAAAAATTAGTAATCATGAAAAAACTAATATTTATTTTGATAGGTGGCACATTAGTAGCTACTTGTTTTTTTGTTTTTATTTTTCATCGAATTGTTTATATAGAAAATGTTTCCATTCGTATACAGGAATTCAACGACAGTTACCGATTAATTGCATCACATGAAAGGTATCAAACAAAGAAATTGGAAAAGTATATAGAGGTACAATTGCATTCCCATCATTATAACAATAAAAATAGGGTAGATGGAATGATTACGCTGGATGACCATACCAGTATTTATCTGCAAGCAGCTCCCGGAAAACTGTACATAAAACTAAATAAACAGGAAAACGATTTGTATTCCTAAACAAAAGTGAAAAAATTGGGAGAAGAGATTAAACTCAAATTAGCTGAAAATTAAGTAGTGTCGCTTTTTGAAATTTTCAAGTTTGATCATTAATAATACTGCGCCTTCGCGGCTTTGCGAGCAATTTATTCACGCCAAGGCGCAAAGGCGCAATAAAAGATGGCTTTAATTCTTAAACTGAGATAATAAGAAAATTAAATCAAGATATTTTGTTTACTATTTTTCATAACTTATTCAGACTATGATGCGAAAATATTTTTTAGCGATAATCATTAGTATAATTAGTCTTCCCATTTTTGCTCAGGTAAGCGAGAATTCAGAATTATTCATACAATTAAAAAAATACGATAGCCTGGTATTTGAGCAAGGTTTTAATAAATGTGATTTTATAAGTTTAGAAAAAGTCATTCATAAAGATTTAGAATTTTTACATGATCAGGGTGGAATCCAAAACAAGGAAGATTTTTTTAAAGCAATGAAACAGAATATTTGTTCAATACCTGATGCAAAGCCTATTCGCAAATTGGTAAAGGGAAGCTTACAAGTATTTCCTATGAAAAACAAGGGTGAATTATATGGGGCCATTCAAATGGGAACCCATGAATTTTATATAGCAGAGCCGGGCAAACCTTTACGTATAACCGGGGTTGCTAAATTTATTGATACCTGGCTACTCGAGAATGGTGAATGGAAATTGAGGTATGTATTGAGTTTTGATCACCGGCAACCATAAGAAAAAGCGGAAAAATAATCGAAAAGCAACTCCTGTTGCTAATCGCCTAATTTCATTAGATAATTGGTTGCCTGCTTTTTATTTTTTCTGCAATCCTCCTTCACCTATTTTTGCATCACATTAAACTTATGTGATGAAGAATACCCCTTTTACCCAAAAACATATCGCCCTCGGAGCTAAAATGGCCGAATTTGCAGGTTATAAGATGCCTATCAGTTATACGGGCATCAATGATGAACATGCAGCGGTT
>JAYTSC010000110.1:0-2951 GCA_043745885.1 Bacteroidota bacterium
TAAAAAATCAAATCACTTCAGGTTCGTATCATGTGGAGAATATATTAGGAATAGATGATGCAAAAAGAACGGTTTATTTTTCAGCCAATGGAAAAGAACCGGGTGAAGATCCTTATTACCTGCATGCCTATAAAGTTAATTTTGATGGTACCGGACTCAAACTACTGAATCTGGGAGAATTTGAACATGCGGCAAATATGAATGATGGAAAATCATTCTTTGTTGATAATTTTTCAAGGGTAAACACCATCCCGAAATCTGCTTTATATGCAGCTGATGGAAAAAAAATATTAGATCTGGAAACGGCTGATTTTACTTCGCTTTTTTCTTCCGGATATAAATTTCCTCAAATATTCAAAGTGAAAGCAGATGATGGTTATACTGATATCTATGGCGTAATGTACAAACCCTTTGATTTTGATTCAACCAAAAAATACCCGGTTATTGAGTATGTTTATCCGGGGCCTCAAACAGAAGCCGTTAACAAAGTGTTTAGTCGTAGTATGGACAGAACAGAACGTTTGGCTCAATTAGGGTTTGTTGTAATTACCATGGGTAACCGAGGAGGTCATCCATCCAGAAGCAAATGGTACCATAATTACGGTTATGGAAATTTGCGCGATTATGGTTTGGCTGATAAAAAAGCCTGTGCAGAACAATTGGCAGACCGTTATCCTTATATTGATATTATTAGAGTAGGCATACACGGGCATTCAGGTGGAGGATTTATGTCTACCGCTGCCATGTTAGTGTACCCCGACTTTTTTAAAACAGCCGTTTCTTCCTCTGGGAACCATGATAATTCAGTGTATAATAGATGGTGGAGTGAACAGCATCATGGCGTAAAAGAAATGATAGGAGACAAAGAAGACACAACTTTTGTCTATAACATTGAAAAGAACCAAGATTTAGCTAAAAATCTGAAGGGTAGCTTGATGCTCTCTACAGGTGATATTGATAACAATGTACACCCTGCCGGAACCATCAGAGTTGCCAATGCTTTGATAAAAGCAAACAAAAGATTTGATTTAGTTATTCTTCCCGGTCAAAGACACGGTTATGGTGATATGGTTGAATATTTTTTCTGGAAAATGGCCGACTATTTTACCAATCATTTAATGGGTGATAAAACTGAAAGAATGGTAGACATTGAAGAAATGAATAAAGAAATAGAACAAAGCGGAACCAAAAGGGGAGGTGTGCCTCCGTTAAGAAGGGGAGAGCCGGAGGGAGATTAGTTAGAAGTCTGGAGTTAGGAGTTTGGAGTTAATACTTCATCTCCTTTTCAAACTCCTTACTCCAGACTTCTAACTCCTAACTTTTATTAGCCATATGTCCTTACTGTATTTTTGCAGAAGTAACTGAGTCCTGCGATCTGTTTTTACCGGCTAAAAGCATTACAAAAAAGCAATGCCTTATTTCATTTTCCAGTTTACTTGAATTAGCAGAAGTATTCTGTGCTTTCAGAAAAATTGGATAAGGGATAAATGCAATAAATAGGCATTTTTCATATAGAATGATTGAATCAATGAATTTGCAAATCAAAAAATATCAGCGAAAAGATAAATAAAATCCACTTAAAGCCACAAGTACTGACCCCTTCCCTTTAATTTTGCGAAAGGAAAGTATTTTGGAGTTTAGCATCTAACTCCAAACCTCAAACCCCAAACCCCAAACCTCACATGCCTTCAAAAACTGATTTATTTCAATCCCCAGATTATTATATGGTTGATGATTTATTAACCGAGGAGCACAAATTAATTCGTGAAACAGTTCGTAATTATGTTAAGAAAGAAATTTCACCCATCATCGAAGGATATGCACAACGTGCCGAATTTCCTGTTCATATTGTAAAACAAATGGGCGAATTGGGTTGCTTTGGTCCAACCATACCCGAAAAGTATGGTTGTGGTGGATTAGACTATATCAGCTATGGCCTTATGATGCAGGAATTGGAACGTGGTGATAGTGGGGTAAGAAGTACTGCCAGTGTTCAAGGTAGTCTTGTTATGTTTCCCATCTATGCATATGGTAATGAAGAACAAAGAAATAAATACCTGCCAAAACTAGCCAGTGGGGAATGGTTGGGCTGTTTTGGTTTAACAGAGCCCAACCATGGTAGTAACCCTGCCGGGATGTTAACGAATATAAAAGATGCCGGAGATCATGTACTACTCAATGGAGCGAAAATGTGGATCAGTAATGCACCTTTTTCACAAATTGCAGTCGTATGGGCAAGAAACGAAAATGATGAAATTCAAGGCATTATTGTCGAAAGAGGTATGGAAGGATTTTCTACTCCTACAACACATGATAAATGGAGTCTTCGTGCCAGCGCAACCGGAGAATTGGTTTTTGATAATGTAAAGGTGCCGAAAGAAAATATTTTACCAAATGTAAAGGGATTGAAAGGTCCACTGGGATGCTTGTCAAAAGCCAGATATGGAATAGCCTGGGGCGCATTAGGAGCTGCAATGGACTGTTATGATACAGCCTTACAGTATAGTAAAGAAAGAATTCAATTTGATAGGCCCATTGGTGGGTTTCAGTTACAACAAAAGAAACTGGCGGAAATGATTACTGAAATTACCAAAGCGCAACTCTTAGTTTGGCGCCTCGGTGTTTTAATGAATGAAGGAAAAGCAACCCCTCAACAAATCAGCATGGCTAAAAGAAATAGTTGTGAAATAGCCACAAATATTGCCAGAGATGCAAGACAAATGTTAGGTGCAATGGGCATCACCGGCGAATACAGCATCATGCGCCACATGATGAACCTCGAAAGTGTAATTACCTACGAAGGAACCCATGATATTCATTTGCTGATTACCGGCATGGATGTTACCGGATTGAATGCGTTTAAATAATTTTTTTTAAAACACATTGAAACAAAGGGTTAGAAAAGGGCATAATAGGGTGTTAATACTTATTGTTTAAAGTTAGAAGCATTT
>JAYTSC010000111.1:0-2308 GCA_043745885.1 Bacteroidota bacterium
GGCTTGATAGCAGGGTATCCATCCTTTAAAAACTTAGTATATCCTGCCAAATTAAAAGGAAGATTTCGGAAGGTATCAATGGGCTTATTAGGAGGAATAAAAAGCTTTGTTTTTTCTTTTGTTAGTTCCAATACAAAGCTAATAATTGCTTTGCATTCGGACGCTGATAAATGTGCAAAAGAAGGCATCATCCTTCTTCCGGTTTTCAATAGTTGGTAAGCACTATTTTCAGTATACTTGTTTTTTACATTAAGTAGATTTGGATTGGTTCCTCCTCCTTTTTTATCTGCTGCATGACAATTCATGCAATATTGTGTATATAGTCGAAGCCCAGCTTGTTCATTGTTTTCTTTTATTTTTGGGGCTGGCTTTCGATCTACCATTGTCATTTTCCATGCCATTTCATTTGCGTTAATATAAAATAACCCCGATTCTGCATCAAAGGAAGAACCGCCCCATTCTGCACCACCATCAAGTCCCGGAAATTCTATGGCTGTTTGTCTCCCAGGGGGTATAAACATTTTTCCATACCGGTAATTTTTCAGTTCTTTTTTTAATGATGCAATAGAAGTATCGGCTAAATAAGGATTGATATCCTCATCAGTAAAAGATTGTCTTACAAATGGTTTGGGTAAGCTAGGTATGGGTTGTGTTGCCCATACTTTTTCTCCTGCTAATTCGGATTTTGTATCAACAACAACTTCATCAATAGGATAAATGGGTTTGCCTGTTTCCCTTTCAAAAATATACACCATTCCATGTTTTGTAGTTTGGGCAACAGCGTCTATTTTTTTTCCGTTTTTATTAAATGTCACTAACGCAGGAGGTGTGGGAAGATCGTAATCCCAAAGATCATGATGAACAAATTGAAAATGCCATCTCCTTTTACCGGTGGCCGCATCAAGGGCTAATAAACAATTGGCAAAAAGATTGGCGCCTTTTCTTTTCCCGCCATAGAAATCAAATGATGCAGAACCGGTTGGTGCAAATAACAAACCACGTGCTTCATCCAAACTAAATCCACTCCAACTATTTGCCCCACCAATATGCTTGTAGGCAATGCTATCTTCCCAGCTATCAAAACCTGCTTCTCCGGGTTGTGGAATGGTATGAAATATCCAGGTAAGTGCCCCTGTTCTTGCATTGTACGCTCGTATATGACCGGGTGCTGCATTCGGACCTTCATCTACCCTAGAGCCTAGAATATATAAGTCTTTATAAATAATACCTGGTGAGGTGGCTGCAACGTAAAGATTGGACACATCCATTCCTAATCCAAGATGTAGGTCAACCTTACCTTGACTACCAAAAGATGAAATGGGGTTGCCAGAAATGGCATCTACCGCGAATATATTTGAACCGGCTGTATAAAGAATTCTTTTGTCTTTGTTATCCTCCCAATAGGTAACTCCCCGATTATTATTTAATACAAAAGTCATCACATTGTGGGCATTCTTATTTTTGCTTGATGAATCGGGATCGAATTCCCATTTTTTAATTCCGGTTGCTGCATCTAGGGCAATCAATTTTAACGTAGGTGTGGTGCCATATAGAATTCCATTTACAATAATCGGATTACATTGTATTTGTGAATGTTTAGCCGTATCGTGATCTCCTGTATGGTATTCCCAAGCTACCTTTAGTTCATTTACATTACTGGTATCTATTTCAGTTAACGAAGAGTAATGCGTATTGGCTTTACTCCCTCCATACACCGGCCAATCTGTTTGCGATGTTTGGCAGGAGGTGATTAGAAAAAAAGGATACACGATAATGAAAAGAATAAGCAGCCTTGACATAGTTGTTTATTTTTAACTTAAAACGAATCCACCCAATTTTAAAGGGCTGATTAGTCAATTATTTTCTCAATTATTTTCTCAATTATTTTTCCAGACAATTTGTGTTTTAAGATAAGTTTCATCACTCCATAATGTGTCATCTCTTCTTTTATCAAATAGTGATCGGCATCATATTCAATTAGGTGACTTTCTTTTGATAAACCCGTTTTCCCTCGCCAAATATCCAATGTAACCGGTTCCCATAATTTTGTTTTGGCTGATCGATAGGCGGCATCTAAAATGGAATTCACAATATATCCATCATAAAAAGTTTCTTTAGGTGCTTCGCCTCTTTCCATTGCATCAAACATATCCATGAACATATGATTATAGCCAAGTTCATTTAATTCATCACCCACAGGGAATAACCAGCCTGTATTACTTTCTGCTTTTTCTGCTAAATAATCTCCACCTTTTCCGGTAGTAAACATATCAAAACCGGTTCTTAAAAAACTATTAATCCAAATGGT
>JAYTSC010000112.1:0-7117 GCA_043745885.1 Bacteroidota bacterium
TTATTAGGAATGCAGGAAAAAGACACTATACATATTATACAATCTGTTTTTTTACGAATTGAGAAATTGATAAATCGTGTTGAAGAAAACTTTGATCAAGAAGCCATCCATGATTTCCGGGTTGATATTAAAAAACTACGCGCTTTCCTTCGTTTGATAAACCATGAGTCCTCTTTTACAAGTAATCTGAAAATTCCCAAACAACTTAAAAAAATATATACAGCCTGTGGTCGCATCCGTGATCTACAATTACAAATAGGCAGAATTAAAGTTCTATGTAACGATACAGACCCTCCCAACGAATACCTGAAATTATTAGAGAAAAACCTGAGAAACGAAACGCAAAAATGCAAAGCTCTTTTTAAATATCTTCAGTTACAAAAAGGTATCAATACATGCACAACCCTTTTACCCACTGTTTTAAGTAAGGATTGTTTTATTAATTTTTTTAAAGAAAAAGTTACAGGCTGTTTAACTATTCTAACAAGCATCGCTATTACAGACACTTCTATGCACAGTATGCGCAAAAATATAAAAGACATCATTTATATTTATAAAATATACGATGAATATATAAAAACAAAAGTTCCTGCTCCCGTTTGGAACAAATCAGAATTTTCAAAAGCCTTACAAGAGGCTCAAACGCTTGGATTGTATAATGACCAATGCATTGCCATCACATTTTTACAAGCCGGTTGGTTAAAAAAAGTGAATCTGAAAGAAAGAAAATTATTACAATCTATCCGTAAAAATTGGCTTTTGGAAAATGAGCAAATAAGAAATAGTCTTCCACAAAAACTAACGATCCTGTGTAAAAAATATCGTTTGGATGCTCTGGCAGAAAATAATAATAAAAATTGATAAATAACATTTTGATCAGCCTTTTACTTTTCTAACCTGTACCCAGAAAATATTAGGAGATTAGAAGAAGATATTTGATTTAATTATTAAACAAGAAGTACATTTCCGTAACAGATTATTAGTTGATAACGACTATTGGAAACTTTCAAATTTAATTTTACAGTCCATTTTTCACATTATTATAATTGAGTCCTGAATGAAATACAGTTCCGATAAAAAATCGAATAAATGTACAGTTGAAATATAAACCAATCCCATTTTTATTGTAGACTTGAATTTACTTGCAATTGATTAATCATTACATGAGGTTCTTTATCTGATAGTTTCTTAGTTTAAAATTTTACAAGTTTTTGTCCAAAAAATAATATTGCATTTTTGCGGTTTGGCGGGTATTTTTTTCACGCAAGGCAAAGGCGCAGTGATACCCGTTTAAATTTTGAAAGGGAGGCACTACTTTTTATCTAATAAATTGGAATATAAAGCAGGATGAATTAACTTACGCAATATTTAGCCACGGTGTATATAAAACAAACCAGTAAACATATTTCTTATCTGAGGGTTGGTAAACTTCTTTACTATTCGCTTATTTTATTTGTACTGGAGGCTTGGATTTATTGGGTACAACTAAGAAAAGCGATTAATACACAAGAAATCTTTCTAATCCTGTTTTGGATAGCTTTTTTTCTTTTCTCTTTTTTCCATATTTTTTTGGTCCTGGCTGATGGCTGGTCTAGATACCAAAATTACAAATGGGCTAAAGACCAGTTTTATATTCATGGATTTAACAGAAAAATAGCCAACACCTATATAGGATCAAAATGCCAGAGAATAGCTGCAGAAATCGCAGCAGAAGAATTAGGTATTGAAGACGAAATAAAAAAACATTATGCCGCAATGGGCGTAAAATGGTACCATTATGTTCCCTATTTCATGATAAAAGAGCCCCTTTTTCTATTTAAAAAAAAGTTCTGGTCTCGTACTTTCCTCGAAAAAACATATACCCCAAAATTTGATTATACCCAACTTCAACTTGAATTAATAACATGATTATTTCAGGAATTAATTTGCGTAAAAGCTATGGGCATCGTAAAGTTCTTGATCAGGTAAACATTACATGTTCCGCCGGTGAAATCTGCGGTTTATTAGGGGCAAATGGTGCCGGTAAAACTACGCTCTTTAAAATATTGCTTGGTTTGGTTACTCCCGATTCGGGAAGTGTAGAAATCAATACCCTTAGCAAAAAGAAAATTGGTGGAATCATAGAAAGTCCTGCCTTATACGATTACCTGAATGCACAAGAAAACATACAAATTTTTGGCAGTATTCAAGGATTGGATATTTCCAAACAAAATATTGAACAAAGCTTGCTCAAAGTTGGATTGCCTCTTGACAGAAAAGACCCCGTACGAAATTTTTCTATGGGCATGAAACAGCGCCTGGGTATTGCCATCGCTTTATTAAATAATCCTGCCTGTTTGGTACTGGACGAACCATTTTCCGGTCTGGACCCTTTGGGCGTTGCTGCTTTGCGAAAATTAATTGTAGACCTTGCTGAACAAGAACAACTGGCTATTATCTTATCCTCGCATATTATAGAAGAGCTAAGCAAGATTTGTCATACTTTGTATGTGATCAAAGATGGGAAGATGGTGAATAAAGGACCGGCACAAAAATTAATTACAGATAACACCCATACCTATTCTATTTGTGCGAGTAATATTAGCACTTCCAAAATATTAAAGAATTATGAAATGGTACTGAAAGAACAGTGTGCACATATACATATCACTGCCGATAAAGTTCCTGAACTGGTTCATCAATTACACCAAGAGGGAATTTATATAACTTCTTGTACGCCCGAACTAAGTATGGAAAAATTATTTGAAATAAGCGACTAATGAAATCTCTGATTAAAACAGAAATCTACAAATTAGTTAGGCAGAGTAAAACCTACTATGCACTGGCCTCTTTGTTAATGATTGAAGTGATTATTTTATTTAGTGCCTATTTTCAAGGGAAAAATATTCTAGATATTTTATTAGAGAACTTAAAAAAATCTTTTTATTTTGAGGGATCTTTATTAAATGGGAATTTGCTAGTTTATCTGATCTTAAATACCCTTTGGTTTCATCTGCCGCTAATATTAATGATTATCGTTTCTGGCACACTAACAACTGAGTACAAAGACAGAACCATTCAAACCACGCTGTTGCAGCCGGTTATTAAATGGAAGTTCATTGTAAGCAAATACCTAGTTGCCATTGGATTTACTGTATGGGTTGTATTATTTTTGGCGATAACATCTTTCTTACTTTCCTACGGTCTATTCGGTAAAGGAGATTTGATAGTCTATATCAATACCTTAAATTTCTTTTCGGCCAAAGATGCTTTTATACGGCTACAATATGCATTTATTTCAGGAGCTCTTTCAATGGTATTTTTTTCAGTAGCCAGTTTAACCATTGCAGTAATTTTCAAAGAAGCCACTAAAACATGGATTATTGCAGCCTTATTTCTCATCCTATCTAATTTATTACTGAAGGTTGATTTTGGCAATACCTTTTTTAACCAGTTATTTTTTGCTAAACTAAATGATACTTGGCAAATTTTTTTCTATTTTACCATAGACTGGAATATTGTTTACCTTAATTCAGTTTTACTGATTGCCTATACCTTGTTTTTTATGGGCATTGGGGTTTGGCTTTTTCACAAAAAAGATATCGGATAATGAAGTGGTTATTACAAATATTGTTTGTAAGTATGTATTCCGTTTTGTATGCACAAAACATAGATATCGACCTAATGAAAGCCAAACAGCGACTGGATTCCATACAGCAGTTTTCGGCTAATTTGAAACTGAAGGTAGATATCAATTTTATCAACATGCCTACTAAGTATGCTACCATGAATTATACCAAGGGCAAACCGGTAAAATTTTCTTCCACTGATTTTGTGATGATACCGAAAAGAGGGCTCGATTTTTCTATGAACCGATTATTTGAGTATTCCTTTATTACAGTACCAAGAGAGGAAGAAATCAGAAAAGGTATTTCATATAAAGCTGTCAATATTATCCCAACTGATAAAAGAGCTGATTTTTCCATTGCATTGGTTTTATTGGATATTAAAAATAATCGGGTAGTGGAAACAGAGATTAATACCAAAAAGGATGGCACTTATAATCTGGTAATGTCTTATGAAAACAAAACCAAAGTATTACCCAATTTAGTAGAAGTTAATTTCGAAGTTGAAAAAATAAAAATTCCTATTAATTTTATGGGTAAGGATACTGATATAGACAGAAAAAAAATGCGTGCAGATAGTATGAAAAGCGGAAAAATATATTTAACCATCAGTAATTATTTCATAAAACATATGTAAGATTTCTAGTTCTTTCCAGCATTTGCTCATTATCTGTAATTGATTACAGTGAATAGGTCTTTCATTCACCGCATTTGATTATTTCCTAATAGCTCCTAAGTAATGCCTTGATTAATTCTGATTATGAACCTCTTAATTTTCCTGGTAAATAGAAATTAATCTGATTATTTACATCTTACAATACTAGTTATACTTGTGTATTTACCATTAATTAACTGGCTTACATCTGAAAGTGCTTGTTCATTAATCAAAAATCAAATGGGTAAACAACCTGAAGAACAGTAAGAAAAGTTTTAAAGGTTTTAATATCAGAAATATAACCTTATATAATTCCATATTCTTCTGGCAATAAGTCTCATTCCCTGATCAGAAGGATGGTCGGCAAAGCCTTTGTTAGCATTTGTTTGAGATAAGTCGGTAATAGTGATAAGTGGATACTTTTTATCTAATGCATAATTGCGTATCTTATCGTTAATCAACTTTTCCCAGTATCCGTCTACAATGACTTTCACCGCTTTGTTAGTTGGATCGAGGTAACTTATCAGCTGATTATAATAGGCAATAAATTGGGGATAGTTTGGTCCGTTAGGGTCAACATTCTCTGATATCTTCATCACAATCAAGTCTGCATTCTTCATCGAGTCAATTGTACTTAGGTTAAATGAAACAAAATTTGTTTCAAAGTCTGTAATATTCTTGAACTTGACTATAATGCGGTTATCCTTTGCCTGTAATTCGCGTATAAGTATATGTACAAAGTCACTGTCTTTTGAACTAGCGGCCATGCCCCAATCACCATACCAACCAATACTGGGAAGCGGACCGTGCCTTACGATACTATTACCCAGGATTACTATCGACTTTATTTTCCCAATCATAGAATCGTTTACAGGTGTTAGGTCGATGAACTGACTCTGCTTATTGCAACTACTTGTTACAACGGTTATACATATTATTACAAGTAAATTAATCAGGTATTTGCGATAAGTAGTCAACTGAGAAAAGATACTAAATGGTTTCATCATCTAAGTTATTATTACAATTTCAATAATTCTATAAACAATATACGTTTTTCCTCAAGCTTTAGCTTATTTTGTAGAGTTGTAAAAACATATCCTTTAAACTCATTTAAAACTCACTACATTTTCATTCATACATTATTTCCCGTATTATTTTCACCTATTTCTATTTAAAAAGGTTGTTCTCTTAAAGCGTGATTAATTATACGAATTTAATTGAACCCTATTCTCGTAGTTTTCTTAGTGAAACAGAAAGGTAAAAAATTCTGATAAAATTTAAAGAAACAGGAATAACCATTTTTGAAATGACAAAAGCTTTAATAATGCCAAAGAAAAAGGAAACTTTCAGTTCTATATTCAAGCTTAATAAACTGTTGCTTTAACAAAAATAGTATTCATTCGAAAGAACTAATCATACCTAACCATATTACCTTATTAAAAAGTTGCAGACTAAATACCGTGGTTTCGTAATACAAAGGATTGGTCGTATCAATACTCCTTTACGAGATATGTTCTTCCAGATAACCAAAAAATGAATGAGGGAAGAAGTGTACTTTACTTGATTGTGAATGTGACACTTGTATAACAATTCCAACTAATTCTGTAACAAAATAAATTTCTAGATTATCAACTTTGTATTTATATGAAAAGGATTCATCTCGGCAACTTAGGAATGTTACTTAAAATTAGTTGTAAAAAGTGGTACAATCGCGATCCTTTTAGGGAAAGTGCAGTAATAGCATACAACGCTATATTCTCTCTACCAGGCTTATTGATTGTTGTGGTTACGCTTGCCGGGTACTTTTTTGGTGCAGATGCCGTAAGTGGTCGCTTGCACAGCCAAATTGCAGAAGCAATGGGCAATGATACAGCAAATCAAATTCAAGAAATGATCATATCTGCAAATAAAAGCAGAGATTCTTTTTGGGCAACGGTACTGGGTATCGCTACTATCGTAATTGGAGCCACCGGCGTTTTTGTACAAATGCAAAGATCATTAAACACAATTTGGGAAGTGAAAGCAACAGCCACTAAATCGGGTATTTGGGTTTTTTTTAGGACACGTCTTTTTTCGTTTGGATTAATCATGTCAATAGCTTTCTTACTGCTTGTTTCATTAGTTGTTTCTTCTTTATTATCGGCATTAGGAACCTGGACGATAAGTCGTACTTCTGAATCTATACTCGTCTTATTTCAAATCTTAAATTTCGTTTTATCCTTAGCCATAATCACCGTATTATTTGCGTTTATGTTTAAAATATTACCCGATGCAAAAATTAAATGGAACTTGGTATGGGTTGGCGCATTTTTTACAGCCTTATTATTTGAAATTGGCGAGTATGCATTGGGTTTATACTTTGGTAAGGCAAATCCGGGATCGGGTTACGGGGCAGCAGGCTCGGTAATATTGATATTACTTTGGACCGCATATTCCTCTATGATTGTATTTTTTGGTGCGGAATTCACAAAGGCTTACTCCGATTATTATTATGGAGAAGTTGCTGCCTCAGAAAATGCTGTTAAACAAAAGGAAATAATTAAATAATGATAGGTACAAACACTTCTATCTCCCCAGACTCTTCAGCGAGAGACATTTGCGGGGAAGACATTGCAGAAACAGAAGGGTTAAAATCAAGAACGCTAAAATTTAAAATTATCGTATAAACTCTTTATAAGTAGTGCAGCTTTGCAGGTCGTTTATGCGCAGGAAATATTGAACGAAGTTGGTTTTCAAATACCTATCTTTCTTTTTCATTATCAACTACCAAATGAACAGCTGCTTCCAGCACTGAGGTTTGATTCACTTGTTTCTCAGTTATTTTATATTGTTGTACATTGGGTAAAGCAATTATTTT
>JAYTSC010000113.1:0-1952 GCA_043745885.1 Bacteroidota bacterium
GCCATACTAACCACCGTATATTTTTTGCCTTTAAATTCCACTTCTTTGCCTACAGATCTTTCTGAAGCTACCGGTATTAATTCTGTAACCGGAAAATTACGCTCTGCTAATACTTGCATCATTTTAGTGCCTACTAAGCCGGTGGCCCCCACAACTGCTACTTTCATTTTTTTTAATTTAATGGTTTATTAGTTTTCGAAAGAAATTAAAAAAGCCTCCCCATTTTTTGGGAAGGCTTCTAAGTATATTCAATCATACACAAACGATTAGCACTTCCCTTTAGTGAGGTTTCATAATTCGTTTTGTATGTTTACTAGTGATCATTGCTTAGCAAATATAAGGGCAAATTAACTTTTTTTCAAAAAATAGATTTGTGTAATCGTTCCCTCTTAAGTCAAAGAGATATCAAAGTTTACCAATTGTACAAACTCAGCTAGTCTTGCATCAATATCTGCTTTATTAATTTCCCTTAATCGCTCTGTTCCGAACTTTTCAACACAGAAAGAGGCCATTGCACTTCCAACGATAATGGCCGTTTTCATGTTTTCGAAAGAAATATCTTTTGTTTTTGCAAGATGTCCCATAAATCCACCTGCAAAAGTGTCTCCAGCTCCTGTTGGATCAAATACCTCTTCTAACGGAAGGGCCGGTGCAAAAAATACTTTGGTACCATGGAATAATAAAGCCCCATGTTCTCCTTTTTTTATAATCAGGTATTTGGGTCCCATTTTCATAATGGTAGCAGCGGCCCTAACCAATGAGTAGTCACCACTCAATTCGCGCGCTTCACTATCATTTACCATCAATACATCTACCATAGCAACTGTTTTCTTCAAATCATCCATAGCAATCTCCATCCAAAAATTCATGGTATCCATGACAATCAGTTTAGGACGATTTTTGAGTTGCGTAATTACACTAGCTTGAACAGATGGAGCCAGATTGCCTAACATTAAAAACTCACAATCCTGGTAACTATCCGGAACTACCGGTTGAAAATTGGCTAATACATTTAATTGGGTTTCTAAAGTATCACGCGAATTCATATCCATGTGGTAACGACCACTCCAGAAAAATGTTTTTTCATCCTTCTTTATTTGAACTCCTTCTAAGCTAACATTTCTGTTAGTTAACGCATCCAGTTCCGTTTGAGGAAAATCACCCCCTACTACAGATATTTGTTTTACAGGGGCAAAATTAGAAGCACACCAGGCTATATACGTGCCCGCTCCCCCAACAATTTTATCACTTTTACCAAAGGGTGTTTCAATAGCATCAAATGCCATGGATCCTACTACAACTAGAGACATATTTTTGGTTTTTATATTGCGGGCGAAATTAGGACTTTGGAAGGTAAAAGCTCATTGACCTATCGTTTATTTTGTAATTCGATGAGTTTGATAAGGAGGGGGGCTTTCTTCATTAGCTTTTTAATCCATTATAAATTAATATTATGCGATGGGCAGAAAGTGATTTTTTACTAATTATCCAAGGCGAAATACAGTTGATTCTTCTCTTTTCATTTATAAACTAACAAAATCTTTATTTAGGAAGGAAAATTTTGCTAACAAATGTTAGTTGATTTATATTTGTGTTATGGCCAGAATAAAAACCGAAAAAAACATCTCCCGTAAAGATGTGATCGTATCCAAAGCTGCAGTACTATTTCGTGAAAAAGGATTCAAAGCTGCCAGTATGCGTGATCTGGCTGAAAGTGTGGGTGTAGAAGCAGCCAGTTTATATAACCATATCAAATCAAAAATTGAATTATTACATGAAATATGCTTTGGTGTTGCCAACAGATTCATGCATAATATGGAAGAAGTAGAATCTGAGTCTATTAGTTCAATTGCAAAAGTTGAAAAACTGCTTAGGTTTCATATTGCTGAGATGGTTCATCATTATGAAGAAGTATATGTAAGTGACCGTGAATGGAAACACTTGTCAGATCC
>JAYTSC010000114.1:0-7313 GCA_043745885.1 Bacteroidota bacterium
CTCCATTCAAAAAATAAGTGCAGAAGAATTGGAAGAAAATATGATTACCATTTTGGTAGGCGGATTGGTAAATAAATAACTATTTAAAAAATAATTTAGCCGCGTATGCCTCTCCGTTCAAGGGGGATGGATTCACAGGTTATGTTTACATCTGTTGCTTCTGCGGCTTACTGATTAAGTGTCTCTTATGTCTTTACATTTTCATCCCTTAACCGTTAAACAAGTTAGAAGAGAAACCGGCGAATGTGTGTCTGTGGCATTTTCTGTTCCCAAAGAACTGAAAGACACTTTTACTTTTATCCAGGGCCAATATGTAACCATTCGTACTATCATTCATGAAGAAGAAGTTCGTCGCTCTTACTCTATTTGCAGCAGTCCTTTAGAAAATGAATTAAGGATTGCGATAAAAAAAGTTACCGATGGCGTTTTCTCTACCTACGCAAACGAGGAGTTGAAAAAAGGGGATACAATCGATGTAATGCCGCCCATTGGAAAATTTTTCACTGAGCTACAACCTGATCAATCAAAACACTATGTAGGTTTTGCAGCTGGAAGTGGAATTACACCATTACTCTCTATTATTAAAACAACTTTACAAACAGAATTAAATAGCAGTTTCACATTGGTTTATGGTAACCGAAACCGACATTCTATCATTTTTAAAGAAGATTTAGAGGCTTTGAAGAATCTCTATATGAATCGTTTTCGGGTCATCTATATTTTGTCAAGAGAAAAAACAGATGCCTCGATTAATTTTGGTAGAATTGATGGGGAAAAAGCGATTACCCTTTTTCATAAAACAATTGATATCACTAAAACCGATTCCTTTTTTTTATGCGGTCCTGAAGAAATGATCTTTTCAGTAAAAGATACACTTGTAAAATTGGGTGTGCCGAATAAAAAAATTCATTTTGAATTATTTACTACGGCAGAGATAATGAAAAAGTTAGTGGTAAGTGATGATTCGAAAGTAGACTTTAATCATAAAAGTAACATTACTGTGAAGTTGGATGGTATTGCTTTTGATTTTGACTTAGACTTTGAGGGAGATGCCATTCTGGATGCTGCACTAAAAAAAGGGGCTGATCTGCCGTATGCTTGCAAAGGTGGGGTATGTTGTACTTGTAGAGCTAAATTGATTGAGGGCGAAGTGGATATGGACGTCAACTATGGATTAGAACCGGAAGAAATTGAACAAGGTTATATTTTAACCTGTCAATCACATCCAAGAACAGAAAAAGTGGTGGTTGATTTTGATCAGAGGTAATGTATTATTGTTAAAAGGAAAATGCCTATCTTTTTTTCCTAGATTATGATTCTATCGTAACAAAATAGGTTTGATAATTTCCTTCCAAATGGCATAACCCTGAGCATTCATGTGCAATCTGTCATTAATAAATAATTCTTCCCTCATTGATCCATCGGAATTTAACATGGCATCGTAAACATTTACAAAAGCTGTTTTAGATTGTTTACTTAAAAATTGTTTAATCAAAGAATTGGCTTCTTTTACCACCGGTTGAAATTGTAATCTGCTCGGACTCGGTTTAATAGAAATAAAAACAAAAGGCAGTTTTGGCATTTTACTTCTAATCAAAAAGAACAACTGCTGAACCCTTTCCAATACCATTTTTGCAGTAACAGTTTCTGAAGCAGCAATATCATTTTCACCGCAATACACTATTACTTGTTTAGGATTATATGGAAAAATAATTTCATCCGCATATCTGATTACATCTGCTAAACTTGAACCTCCAAATCCCCTGTTCAAAATGGGATAACCGGGAAAATAGTCCTGTACATCTGTCCATTTTGTAAAAGAAGAGCTGCCAATGAGTAAAATCGAATGCTTGACAGGCATATGCAGGCTGTCTTTTTTTTTAAAAGCATCTATTTCTTTTCGAAAGAGAGGTTGCACCGATTGTGCAAAGGCATTTTCTAACAAAAAAAGACCGGTAAGCAATAAAAAGCATTTCCATTTCATAGCCGAAAGGTACAATTCAAGGTCTTATAAAATAGCGGAAGGTGAGATTGTCATAAAACAAACTAACAAAAAGTGGAAAAGTTGGCAAACATTACACTAACATTTGTTAGTATGAGTGATTCTTTTCTTATTTTTGACATCCAAACACATCATATGGAAAGAGAGATAGAAGTGATATTTCAAGATAAGATAGATAAGGAGATTAAAATAGAACCCAAGGACTGGATGCCGGAGAAATATCGCCAAACATTAATCCGTCAAATTAGCCAACATGCCCATAGCGAAATTGTGGGTATGCTGCCGGAAGGTAAATGGATAACAAGAGCCCCAACTCTTCGCAGAAAAGCGATTTTAATTGCCAAAGTTCAGGACGAAGCAGGGCATGGTTTGTACTTATATTCTGCAGCAGAAACCTTAGGTATCACCCGTGATGAAATGTATGAACAGTTGCATTCAGGAAAAGCTAAATATTCTTCCATTTTTAATTATCCTACTTTAAACTGGGCAGATATAGGTGCCATTGGTTGGTTAGTAGATGGTGCAGCCATTATGAACCAGGTTCCATTATGCAGAAGTAGTTTTGGCCCTTATGCAAGGGCAATGGTTAGGGTTTGTAAGGAAGAAAGTTTTCACCAACGCCAAGGTTTTGAAATATTATTAACGCTAGGTAAAGGAACCGAAGCACAACGCGCAATGGCTCAGGATGCACTTAACCGCTGGTGGTGGCCCAGCATAATGATGTTTGGACCTACCGATGATGAGAGTCCGAATACGGTAATGAGTATGAAATGGAAAATTAAAAGATTTACCAACGATGAATTAAGACAAAAATTTATTGATGTATGTGCAGAGCAAGTAAAAATATTAGGTTTAACGCTGCCAGACAAAGATTTGAAATGGAATGAAGCTAACCGGCATTATGATTTTGGAAAAATTAACTGGGATGAGTTTTGGCAAGTGGTGAAAGGAAATGGTCCATGTAATAAAGAAAGATTAGAAACTAGGAAAAAAGCCTGGGCTGAAGGTCAGTGGGTAAGAGATGCTGCAACAGCTTATGCAGAGAAAAGAAAACAAAGAGAAAAATTGAAAATTGCCTAGTAATAGTAAACCTTAATTATCCTACAAAAATATGTCTACAAATAATCAAAACAAAGAAACCAATACCAAACCATTAGTTAGTGGGAGTGAATGGCCACTCTGGGAAATATTTATTCGAAGCAGGCAGGGACTGGACCATAAGCATGTAGGTAGTTTACATGCCATAGATGCGCAAATGGCCATAGAAAATGCAAGAGATGTTTACACCAGAAGAATGGAAGGAATAAGTATTTGGGTTGTGGAAAGTAAACATATTCATGCCAGTATACCGTCTGAAAAAGGTGAATTATTTGACCCTGCAAATGATAAAGCTTATCGTTATCCTACTTTTTATAATTTACCGGATGAGTTGAGGAATATGTAGGTGGGTAATTGGGTAAATGGTTTTTTATGAATGATAAGCAATATTCGGGAGGGTTTCAGGACTTAAATGTTTGGAAAGAAGCCAGGCTTTTCAAAAGTGAGATTTCAAAACTTTGTAAAAACATTCCCAAGGATGAAAATTTTCGCCTCATTGATCAATTAAAAAGAGCGTCGAGAAGTATAACAGCTAATATTGCAGAAGGATATGGAAGATATCATTTCCAAGAAAATATACAATTCTGTAGGCAGGCGCGGGGAAGTTTTATGGAATGTCTTGATCACTTAATTTGTGCATCAGATGAATTATATATCACAAAAGATCAGCTTGATTTATTTGAAAAGGATTATTACAAAATATTAAAACTATTAAATGGATATATCTCTTTCCTTCAGGAAAAAAAATCTAACCCCCAATAAACAAATTACCAAATACCCCTTCACCTAATTACCCATTTACCATAATTACCCACTTACCTCAATGAATCAACCACTCATACAATACACCCTCCACCTTGCAGACAATGCCCTCATACTCGGTCACAGAAACAGTGAATGGTGCGGTCATGGGCCGGTATTGGAACAGGATATTGCTATGTCAAATATTGCATTAGACCTGATTGGTCAAGCAAGAAATTTTTACCAGTACGCTGCACAACTATCAGGCAATGGTGCTACAGAAAATTCATTGGCATATTTAAGAGATGTATCAGCCTTCAAAAATTGTGCATTGGTTGAATTACCCAACGGTGATTGGGCGCAAACCATTCTACGACAGTTTTTTTTTAGTACTTACCAATATTTTCTTTACCAAGAATTACAAAATAGCAGCGATTTGCAATTGGCTGCAATTGCCGAAAAAGCTTTAAAAGAAGTAACTTACCATCTACGTTGGAGCAGTGAATGGGTGATTCGTTTGGGAGATGGTACAACAGAAAGTAAACAACGAATGCTACAAGCCTTAGATGAATTGTGGAATTATACCGGAGAATTATTGGAAGCCGCCGGCTATGAACTGATGGCTATTAGCGAAGGGTATGGTATTAATTTAATAAACTTAAAAAGTAAGTGGGAGGAAAAAGTAAAATCCGTTTTTGCAGAGGTCTCCCTCCCCTTTCCTGAAAATGTTTGGATGCATTTCGGTTCTAAAGAAGGTAGACATACCGAACATTTAGGTTTTGTATTAGCAGAAATGCAGTTTTTACAAAGGGCATATCCCAATTCAGAATGGTAACCCCCCCTGCCCCTGACTCATGCGTTAAAGCTTCAGCGCCGGCGTAAAGGGGGAATTGATATGGAGATAAAGAAAATAAATATGACAAGTACTCAAACTTCAGAAGAGGTTAAAATACATATCTGGAAAATTCTGGAAACAGTTTTTGATCCCGAAGTTCCAGTTGTTTCAGTGGTTGATTTAGGTGTTGTTAGAGATATTTTAATTTTACCAACTCCTCCTTTAGGGGGCTGGGGGGTCGAAGTTTTAGTAACCCCCACCTATACCGGTTGTCCTGCTATGGATGTGATGAAAACAAATATTCGAATGGCTTTGTTATCGGAAGGTTTTACAGACATCAAAATTACCCAAGTACTTTCCCCAGCCTGGACGACTGATTGGATGAGTGAAAATGGAAAAGAAAAATTGAAAGCGTACGGTATTGCTCCTCCACAGTATAAACAAGCTGTTTGCACGCCAGACGCATTTCAGGAAGAAGAAGCCATTGCTTGTCCATTATGCAATTCATTTCACACCCGACTAGTTTCTCAATTCGGGAGTACGGCATGTAAAGCACTCTATCAATGTTTAGATTGCAAAGAACCTTTTGATTATTTTAAATGTCACTAACGCTGTAAACGCGGATACACTTATTTCTATATAGCTATTTCGGCTGTTTAGAATTCAGAGGGCTTATAATACCTTACCGCTAAAATGTTAATTTGATTTTGAACCGACTCTTTTTAAGACAAATACACTGAATTACAGTGTTTCGCAAAGAGTAGAAGCAGCGCTAAATGAATTGTTTATATTTGTTAAAACACCTCACATGCCATCGATTATTTTTACAATTGAAAACAGTATTGCTGCTATTACCCTTAACCGTCCGGAGAAACTCAATGCTTTTAATAGAGAAATGGCTTTATTGTTACAGGAAAAATTGACTATTTGTTTAGAATCAAAAGAAATTAGATGTATTTACTTAACAGGTTCGGGCAAAGGGTTTTGTGCAGGCCAAGATCTGGAGGAAGTTGTGGATCCAAATGGACCGGGAATGCAGAAAATACTTTCAGAACATTTTAATCCCATCATCACACAAATCAGACAAATGCCTAAGCCGATTATTGCTGCTGTTAATGGAGTGGCAGCCGGGGCCGGGGCGAATATTGCATTGGCATGTGATGTAGTAGTGGCTACCCATTCTGCTTCTTTTATTCAGGCATTTTCAAAAATTGGTTTGATCCCTGATAGCGGAGGCAGTTATCATCTTCCCCGTTTAATCGGACAACAAAGAGCCAGTGCATTAATGATGCTGGGAGATAAAGTTACTGCAACAGAAGCATTACAAATGGGTATGTTATACAAAGTATTCAATGATGAAAGATTTATAGAGGAGTCAAAAAAGTTAGCCGTTACCTTATCGCAAATGCCCACAAAAGCCTTGGGCTATATAAAACATGCTTTACATCAATCAGCTCAAAACACATTAGAAGAACAATTGTCACTGGAAGATAACTACCAACAAAAAGCTGCTGCAACAGCTGATTTTAAAGAAGGTGTTCGAGCATTTCTAGAAAAAAGATTACCAAATTTTAAAGGAGAATGATTATGACTGAACAAGATGAATTCGCCAATAAGGTTGTGGACCATATGATGGAAAATGACCAGTTTTCTCAATGGTTAGGTATTGGTGTATTAGAAATTAAAGAAGGGTACAGTAAAATACAAATGACGATTCGTAAAGAAATGTTGAACGGTTTTGGAATTGTTCACGGGGGTATCCCCTTTTCTTTGGCAGATAGCGCATTTGCTTTTGCCTGTAATAACCGAAACAATTTATCTGTTGCGCTGGATACATCTATCAATTTTGTAAAAGCTACTCAGGTTGGAGATATCATTACGGCAGAAGCCAAAGAAATACATAATGGGAGGAGTACCGGTTTATACCATATCAATTTAACCAATCAAAAGAATGAAATAGTGGCACATTTCAAAGGCACTTGCTTTAGAACGGGAAAGCCATTGGTAACAGTTTAAAAAAATTAATTTTCATCCAAAATTGGCTTACCCTTTATTAGAAAATTATTATTAATACGAAAGTTCCACAAAAATAAAATTTCTCATCCCTCCGAAAACATAAAAATGAAATTTTACGTTCGATTTATTTTTTTAATTTTACTAATTCCTGTTTGTATATCACATGCGCAGGAAACCATTATAAAATACTTATCCGGCACAGATAAAGACCATACAGTTAACTGGGATTTCTTTTGTACCAAAGGAGCCAAAAGTGGTAACTGGACGAAGATACCTGTTCCGTCTAATTGGGAGTTTCAGGGTTTCGGGGGATATAATTATGGTCATGAAAAAAACAAGCATGATGAGCAGGGTTTGTATAAACATCATTTCATTGCAGATAAAAATTGGGCTAACAAACAAATAGAACTTGTTTTCCAGGGAGTAATGACTGATACTGAGGTAAAACTAAATGGAGAATCTGTTGGTCCCATACACCAGGGTGGATTTTATGAATTTTCTTTTAATATTACTGCTTTAATCAAACCCGGAGTAGAAAACACTTTAGAAGTTTCTGTAAGTAAAATGAGTGCCGATAGTTCAGTAAATCGTGCAGAGCGAGATGGTGATTTTTGGGTTTTT
>JAYTSC010000115.1:0-3190 GCA_043745885.1 Bacteroidota bacterium
TTGATATTCATAGCAATTTAGGGCCCGGATTATTTGAATCGGTTTATGAGACCATTATGGAATATGAATTGGTTAATACAATGCACTTACTTGTAAAAAGGCAATCACCCATTCCGGTTATCTGGAAAAATCAAAAATTAGATATAGGATTCAGGTCCGACCTTATTATAGAAAACAAACTAATCGTCGAAATAAAATCAATAGAAACCATAGCACCTGTTCATTACAAACAAGTACTTACCTATCTAAAACTTACCAACCTAAAATTAGGTATCCTCATCAACTTCAATGAAGAACTGGTCAAAACAGGTATTAAACGGATCGTAAACGGCTTATAAAATTAACCCCCCAAACTGCGCCCTTGCGCCCTGGCGTGAATATTTTGCTCGCTAAGCCGCAAGGACGCAATTAAAACCGTTTTTAAATTTGAAACTGAGACAGTATGGTTTATTGGGTAAATGGGGAATTGGGAATTATGAATGGCTTTGTTGCATGAATATTTTTCAATGTTTATAAAGGGTTCAGAGGAATAAAAAATACAAAAAAGTCCATTTTTGAACTTATTTTTACTTTTAATCTGCTGAAACCATTGATAATGCTGTATTTATTCATGCAACAACACCATGATGAATTAGGAAAACTATTTTACAATTCTCACAAATAATAATTTCTGTTTGAACCAATTACCTAATCACCAATTTATCAACTTATCCACCTACCTAATTACCCAATCACCCAATTACCCAATTCCTAATTCCTAATTCCTAATTTTCCTAATTCCCAATTCCCCATTCATAATTCATCATTCATAATTCATAATTTTCCCAATTCCCAATTCACTACCTTGCGCTTTCTCAAGTTATAACACATGGAGGTTGAAAATCAATTGAAAAAATACTACTTAACCAGCTTACTGTCCAATCGATGTCCGAGATGCCGTGAGGGAAAATTATTTGTGAAAGAGGGTGCTTATCAGAAGCATAGTACTCAAATGCACAAAGACTGTCCGGTTTGCGGACAGCCAACAGAAATTGAAGTTGGATTTTATTATGGAACAGGGTATGTAAGTTATGCGTTAAGTATTGCCTTTTTAACCAGCACATTTGTTGCTTGGAAGCTGTTGATTGGGGTTACTTTTTCTATTGATGATAACCGAATATTTTATTGGATGGGAGTAGCTTTTGTATTGCTTTTCTCCATTCAACCCCTCATCATGCGATTATCGAGAACCCTTTGGTTGAGTTCTTTTGTAAGTTATGATGCTAAATGGAAAGAGCATCCGATTGTACCACCGGAAAGAGTGGTGCCCGAACAGATGAATAATTGGTGAATAATAAGATGCGATAAACTTAGACGCTGTTTGAGTTAATAATGTAAATTAAATTATGCAAAAAAAATCGCCTCAGATGGCACAGATTTTTTCTATGTTAATGTGCGTTATCTGTGGTAATGGTTTTAAATATAATTAACACAAACAGCTTCTTAATAGGCTTAGATAGATTTTTTTATTCTCAGTAGTCCTTATTTTAAAATGCTTCTTGTCTCTGACACAATTGAAAAGGGTTCGCGAAATTGCAAACCCTTTTCAATTGTATTTCCAGATACATCAAAATTAGAAATTATATTTTATTCCTAACTGTCCCTGCCAGCGCGAGCTAATTGGATCGATGGTATAGTATTGGTTATTGATACCTGTTGGTTTAACAAAATTAAATGTAGGTGTATATCCTGAAGCAGGAGCACCTACTGCTTTACCATTTGCATCTGCTACAAACTTCAAGAAGTTAACGGTATAGTTATTCAAGTTGGTTACGAAAGTAACATGTCCCCAATCATTATTCAATAAGTTCAACACATTAAATACATCCAAGCTAATTTGTAAGGTTTGCTTATTGTTGGTTTTACTCAGCTTGAATTCATGCATCAATTTCAAATCCAATTCATGATTCCAAGGTGTTCTCATACCATTTCTTTCTGCATATTTACCACTACGTGTACTAAGATATGTATCACTACTAATGAATGCATCTAAATCATTCCATTGTTGAACAGCTGTATAAGTTCCATTGTCTTTCAAATTTGCATCAGCTTGCGATTTTGGAATGTAAGGCAATGCAGCATTGCTTCCTGATCCAAAGCGATCAGATTGATAAATTAAGCTATATGGACTTCCTGAAGTTCCTGCATAGAAAAATGATAAAGAAGTTGAATTCATTTGATTCCATAATAGATTGCCACTCCAGGTTGCTACAATTCTATTGCGCAAATCAAAGTTCGAATAAGACAAAGCTGAATTACTAGGTACAATTGTTGGATTCACATTATAACTACTTTCCCAAGAGTTACGAATACCATTGGTAATGTCTTTACTCATTCCATAAGTATAAGCTGCAGTCCAGTTCATATTGAAGAAATGTGAACCCAGATGTAAATTATTGGATGTTTTAGATAGTTGAACGGTAAGGTTATAACGGTATCCTTCGGTTGTATTAGTAAGGAAGTATACGTTTGAATATGAAGCATTGTATTTACCTCCAACATATACCGGAGTTTGTGTAGGGCCAGATGAAAAATAGGCTACTGAATCTTTTAAATTAAGTTGCTGATATTTTACATCATAAATTGTTTTTGTATACAATACATCTGCAGTTAATTTATAGCCTTTCCCAAATTTCCAGTCAAATGCAATACTACTACGCCATACAGTTGGCAATTTGAAATTATTATCAAATACATCAATTTCACGTGTACTACTTCTTGATGCTCCGCCATACTTAGTTACAGTATCTCTCAATCCCTGAGGATCAATAGCCAATGGAACCGTTTGGCCGGCTGAAGGTCCATTCCAGTCGATGTTACCATATGTACCACCATTTAAAGTATAGGCATAGCCATACCATGCAAAAGGAACGCGTCCTGTAAAAATTCCGGTACCACCACGAATAACAAATGATTGGTCACCTTTTACATCAAAATTAAATCCTAAACGAGGTGAAACAGCCAATCGGGAAGGTAAATTTCCTGTAAGGTCTTTAAATGCAGTGTTGGTAAATGTAGGATTCGCTGAAACATAGTTTGCTGAATTCGTAGAATTCAATGCTGGATCTAAATAAGGTTGTGACCCTACAAAAGAATAGTCGAATCTGATACCGGGTGATAATTTGAATTTTGGACTAACCGTGATCTCATC
>JAYTSC010000116.1:0-6206 GCA_043745885.1 Bacteroidota bacterium
AGTGAAGCTTATTTTTTGAGGAGAGGTTATATAATAATCCGCTTACATCGAGATACAGATCATTTTTGTTAGAATGAATTGTTATGTTTTTAATAGACATACGATCCGCATTACCCGCCATGTCTGCATTTATATATACAAAGAAAATTCCCTGCAATTGCTTTTTGTACTTCTCTGTAACAGATGGCACTAGTAATTCGATATCTTTCTTCGCAATGATTGTATTGTTGATCAGAATTTTATTCTGGATAGGGCCACGATACTTATCAGCAAACGTTGCCGGATAGACGTGTATATCTCCATTGAAATAAGAAGACGGCGTTTTCACTAGCATCGCTTTCGCGATAAATACTGAATCCTTCATATCAAAATTTCCGCGAAGCGTATCCAAAACAAAGCCATTATGGTCTTTCCCAGACATTGATCTTACCAAAGCTTTCACATGATTGCCTGCATAGTAAACGTCCGAAACATCTGCATTAAAATTGGTCAGCTTAATATGATCAGCATCAAATCCTTTTTTTTGTGCTTTTTTTGAAAGATGGTTATAAGTCACTGTATTATCTGATAAGTGTACCTGTTTCCCGAAAAGAACCACAACATTAGTAGAAGTATCCTGTCTTTTATTTGAAGAAAGATCCAGCCGGATATCTGCCAGGTCAAGTGAAACCGCTGAATGATCTAGTTCAAATTGATCAACCGAAATTTTTGAAGGCCAAAGAGCTACCAAACGGGTTAGTTTTAATACACCTATATCATTATTGGTGTTTACACCAATATCCTCACCATTAAATCCAAAATGCGATCTTTCAATACGCAGTTTCGAAAGCTTAATCATTGAACGAACCGTAGCTGTTTGAATAACCGAATCAACCTGTTTAATCAGTTTTGGTTTATACAAATGAATATCAAAACGCATATCCGCTATGGAACAGGTGTTGACATCAAAAGCCAGTGTATTGAAATCGATGCTATTCATTTTTACATCTAAACTGCCAATATTACCAGCCATGATGGTTCCGTCATGAAGATCATTCCAACGGATAAACGAATGGGAGATACTGAACTGATCAAGTGAAATGGAAAGAGGAGATTTTTTTTCAGTCTGGCCTGTTTTCTTGCCTGCAAATGCATCTACCAAAAACTGGTAATTGAAAGAACTGTCTTTAGCATTTCTTGCAACATTCAATACAATCGATTCCAATAAAATCTTATTCACTTCATACTTTCCCTGTAATAATTTGAACATATTTACATCTATACGAATTGTTTTGCCATATAATAAAGTATCCCCTTTTTTATCTATTAAAAAAACACCATCCAATTCCACCCATTTGGGTAAACGATAATTAACAGAAGCGATATGCACCCCTCCCTCTATTTTAGCAGATAGAAAATTTTGTAACCGGTCTCTTACAAACCTTTTAACAGGTGAAGTATGCAAGCACAATATTAAAATAACCAGGAGCAAAAAAATGCCTGCTAATACACACCCTGTCCATTTGATCCATTTTCTCATAAATACCTATTTGCTAAAAAATAGCATGCTCCACAAAAAATAAATGCCCCTTGAACAAACAAAGGGCATTTTTTTCCAAACCTGTTCGTGCTAATACTAATAATGTTTTTCTTTATTTGTAATCAAATGTTAAGACACTAATCTGTATGTTGTAAAGTTTTCTTATGCTGATAGTGGCTAACAATGTATTAGCTATTAAGTAATGTAGTACTAATTCTTTTACAAGCATCCCAATGTGAGAATTATGCAATATTTTCCAAAATATATGTAAGTGATAGCGCAACTATTATTTTACGTTGCAAAGCAATATGTGGACCCGCCAAAATATACAAAAAATCATACTGGACTTTTCTTTAAAAGCGTCGAATAACCCTTTTAATGGGGTTGCTTCTTTAAACAAAACAGATAATGCGGACTGGAAAGATGACATGGGGCTAGATTCTATTGAATTAATGCAGTTAGCTACTTACATTAATTTATTTTTCAATCTCTTTGAAATGAAAGATCCGCCTTATCTTTTATCTTCTAATAAATTGGATGATTGGGTTGAACTTGTCTTCGATGCTAAGCAAAAGTCTAATGAGTACCTCAACTTTACCACATCAGGTACAAGCGGCCAATCAAAAACAATTAAACATTCCATTAATTATTTAGAAAGAGAAGTTTCTTTTCTGGCATCCTTATTCAGTGAGTCAACACATATTATTCCTTATGTACCTTCTTATACCATTTATGGATTTTTGTTTACGATTTGTTTACCGGAAAAACTGGGTATCCCCTTGCGCTATCCTTCTGAAACAAACTGGCAGGAAGTTCCTGCAAATTCATTGATTGTAGCTACCCCTTTTCATTGGCAATTATTGTTACCTGTATTACCTGAAAAAATATTGCATTGCCTCGGTGTATCAGCAGCTTCACCACTATACGATGGCTTATATCAATCCATAACATCAAAAAATATTACACTTACAGAAATATATGGCTCAACAGAAACTTCTGGGGTGGCTTACAGAAAAAGCTGGAAAGATTCATTTAGCTTATTTCCATATTGGGAATTTATCAATGGCAATTACTCAATCGCGATTAAGGACCGCGATAGCCATACTATTTATTCACTTATGGATGATATTACACAAACCGGATACAATCAATTTTCGATAGTCGGCAGAAAAGACAAAGAAATAAAAATAGCCGGGATACTTGTAAACCTTGATTATGTAAATACGATGATCAGGCAATTGCCTAACATACAGCAATGCAGTGTTAGTGCCAAAGCAATTGATAATGATGTTATATTACAGGCTTCCATTTCTTTGTATAGGGATGGGGAAAATGAACGGGCTGATATCAAGCAACAAATAAGAGAAACATTTCCCTCACATGAAAGGCCAAGAATAATTCATTTCACTACCTTTACATAAAGTTCATTATATAAAAATGTAATCCAATCTGTGAATCATGTAACCAATTTAAAAAATTGTATAACATTTCTCCGGTAAACAAAATCACCTTTATCTGCTTCCCGGGTTTACGGAATTGCCTTAATATAAACATCAAATAGACGCACAGATTACTCTTCAAAAGGAAGGTTTAAATCTCTTTCAATTTTTGAGTCCCAGTTCAAATGTATACATTATGAAAAAAAGAATTATTTATTTATTGGTAGTAGGTATTTTGTTATCTGGCAGTTGCAAAAACAAAGGGCGCAGGATATTTCATAAAGCTACCCAGGAGAACGAGTCCGTGGCTTCGGCAAGAGATTATTCTATAACAAAAGCCAATGCATATAACGATATTTTTGTAGACAGCATTGCTTTTGAAAAATTTATTACTGACAATACTCTGGGCGACAGTATTTCTGATAACATGCGTGATTTCTATAATGACAGGAACTTTGAGTTTGCCTGGTTCGATTCAAAAGGATTAACAGAGCAGGCACTTGGGTTCAGGAGCCTGTACAAATACAGCACAGACAGTGTTAACCGGAAACTGGATAATAAATTAGATGATCTGTTAATGCATGAAACGGCTATTGATCCTTCCGATCCTTCCATTGTAAAGATTGAGTTCCAGCTTTCAAAGCGCTTTATACAGTTTCTCTTGGCTGTGTATAAAGATGAAAATCTACATTTACACGACCTGGAAACTTTTGTTCCGGTAAAAAAACAAGGCATACTTCAACTGGCGGATTCTATACTGTCTAAGAAAAACACCGACAATAAAAAATACGCATCCATCAATCCTTTCTATAATGAATTGAAAGGTCAATTGGAGAAATATAGGGCGATTGCCAAAAAAGGGAATTGGGATACAATTCCCCTTAATAAAACAAAATTTGCAAAAGGAAAATCATTCCCCGAATTATTACTATTCAAAAGTAGATTAGCTGTCACAGGTGAGTTTACCATAAAAGATACAACCGATATTTTTACAGCTGAACTGGATTCAGCAATAAAAAACTACCAGGGAACGCATGGTATAACAGCAGACGGCAAAATAACACCTGCCCTAATTCAAAGCCTGAATATGCCTGTACTAAAAAGGGTACAACAACTTTTAGTAAATATGGAGCGTATGCGCTGGATGCCAGTAAAAAAAGAAGGTAAACTTATATTGGTAAATATTCCGGAATTCACTTTGCATGTAACGGAAGGGAATACCCATATCAGGCATATGGATGTTGTTGTGGGCAAAGAAGGACATAATACCACGATGTTCTCCGACGACCTGGAAGATATTGTTTTCAGTCCTTATTGGAATGTACCGACAAGTATTGTTAAAAAGGAAATACTACCCTCTATTCAAAAAAACAGGAACTACTTAACAAAAAACCATATGGAGGTAGTAAGTGGAAATGGAGGAGGTACACCTACCATTAGGCAGTTACCAGGTGCATGGAATTCTTTGGGAAGGGTAAAATTTCTTTTTCCCAACAGTTTTAATATTTATTTTCATGATACACCTCAAAAAAGTTTTTTCCAGAAAGACGGTCGTGCACTCAGTCATGGCTGTATCCGTTTAAGTGATCCTGTATGGATGGCCAACTATCTACTGGAAAATTCTCCTGAATGGACGCCTGAGAAAATTCAATCAGCCATGAATAGCGGTGTTGAAAAAACAGTACACTTAAAACATTCCATACCGGTGATCATTACTTACTATACTGCATGGATTGATGAAAACGGAAAAATGAATTTCAGGGAAGATATTTATGGTAATGACCAGACTTGTGCAGTAAAAATGTTTTCAAACCCACAATAATATAAGGCACGCAAAGGCACAAGGGCGCAGTTTTAGAAGCTGAAAGTCGGGTAGAAATGTCTAGCTATTTACCAACCGAAAATTAGGTATCCTCACCCACTTCAATGAGGATCAGGTCAAGACAAGTACCAAACAAATTGTAAATGGACTATAAAATTTAAACCTCCCAACTGCCCTAAAGGCCCTTGTGCACCAATGATTCCTCCAACGCTTCCTTCCCTAAGCCATTGCCTTTAGGTTTTTGGGTGGTAATTAATAGCTAAAATACTGCATAACGCTTACAACTTTCTAATTCCTCAATAAATCCATAAAGTGGGAATTATGTAACTTTTATACAGAATTGTATAATCTTTCCCGGTTTATGTGGTTGAGATTACATTTGTCTAAAGAAACCCAATTTGTTTCGTATTAAGCTAGCTTTTTAACCTGATTATATTAAACTTTTGCAGGTTGTTCTAAATTAATTAGCACATGATTCCTGAACACCACCTGCCTGCTCCATATAATATCTTTCTTGCAGAGGACGATACGGATGATTGTCTTTTTTTTAAAGAAGCATTAGAGGGATTTTCAATATCCACGGAGCTTACAGTTGTTCATGACGGAGAAGAACTTATGCAGCTACTTACCAATGAAACAACCAAACTTCCAGATGTACTTTTTCTCGACCTGAATATGTCTCGTAAAAACGGGTTCGAATGTTTATCGGAAATAAAATGCAACAAGATTCTTAAACAGCTTACGGTAATTATTTACTCAACTTCATTTCATATTAAAATTGCAGCCGCACTTTACTATACCGGAGCAAGCTATTATATTAGTAAGCCTTACAAAATTTCAAAATTAAAAAAAGTAGTTCAGGAAATTATTACATTTTTAGCACAGGAAAATTTTCACCAACGCAGCAAAGAAACATTCTTACTCACAGAAGAAAGAAAAAACAATAAACCATTTTTATGGTTTTCAGATTTTTTTATCATCCCGGGGCCAAAGAATCAAAATTAGTAGCCATGAACCTAACAGGATTGACAACCCCTCTTACCATATTGCTTGCAGATGATGATATGGATGATCGTCACCTATTTGCGGAAGCATTAAAGGAAATACCCATTGCCACGCAGCTGAGTACGGTTACTAACGGTGAAGAATTGATGAATTATCTTTTAAAAGACCCAATAAATCTCCCTGACATACTTTTCCTCGACTTAAGCATGCCACGAAAAACGGGGTTTGAATGTTTATATGACATAAAAGAGGATGAGAACTTGAAAGGTCTTCATGTGATCATGTTCACTACTTCTTATATACGTGGCTATGAGTTTGAGCAGAAACTAAAAAAAACGCTTTCAGAGATGGGAGCAGAAGATTATATCCGAAAACCCGCAGGTTTTGAGCAACTCAAGCATACAATTCATGAGGCACTTAT
>JAYTSC010000117.1:0-2943 GCA_043745885.1 Bacteroidota bacterium
AGTGAGTTGGGTGTAGCGGTATTCAATAATTTTTTTCGATAATTATTAAAAAGGCTTTTCCATTGGATACTTAATACACCCAGTACCCCTTCTTTAATAATTCCTTTACTCATTTTGCTAATACCAATCTTTCTATCCACAAAAGTGATGGGCACTTCCTTAATCGTAAACCCAAGTTTCCAGGCTGCAAATTTCATTTCAATCTGGAAAGCATAACCTACAAATTTGATCATATCAAAATTGATAGATTCTAGGACTTTCCGTTTATAGCAAACAAAACCCGCTGTGGGATCATTCACAGGCATCCAGGTAAGAATTTTTGTATAAAAAGCCCCACCCTTAGAATACAATTGGCGGTCAAGTGGCCAGTTTTCAGTTTTCCCACCTGCAACATAACGGCTTCCAACCGATACATCTGCTCCTCCAACTGAACAGGCAGTATATAATCTTTCTAAATCTACAGGCCTGTGTGAAAAATCGGCATCCATTTCAAAAATGAACTGGTACCCTCGATCAAGACACCACTTAAATCCAAAGATATAAGCAGTGCCCAGTCCTAATTTTCCCTTACGCTCTTCTAAAAATAATTGGCTTGAGAAATTGTTAATGATACTCCGTACAATATTAGCTGTACCATCTGGTGACCCATCGTCAATCACTAAAATATGGTATCCCTGCCCTAGAGCAAAAACTGCATGAATGATTTCAGAGATATTCTCCTTCTCATTATAAGTTGGTATGATGACAATCTTTTCCAGATAAAATCAGGATTAATTATTGTTCTAAGTTACAAAATAGAATGTTCTTACATGCGAAATTTAAAATAACCATAATATATTATGAATAAATATAATATTATTGCTTCTTAATTAACGTTCGATTGAATATTTCAGTTAGCTTTTGCTTGGTATTCATAGCAAAATCACCGCGCATCATCCAATCGTAATATTGGGGTTCTTCTTTTAATACCTGGGTAACGGGCTTACCCTTATGTTTTCCAAAATTAAATATTTCAATTCCCTTTTCCATAATAAAGCGCCGTGCAAAATCAACAATATCAGCTTCACCCGTAAATTTTACTATACTTTCAACGGTATTCCCCATTTGCGGATATCGTTCTACTTGGGCCTCTAAAACTTCCCAGGTAGCAGTGGCGTCAGCTTCAGCACCATGTGCCCCTTCCAACGTTTTTTCACAATAAAATTTATAAGCTGCACTCAATGTTCGCTGTTCCATTTGGTGAAATACTTTCTGAACATCAACCAGTTTTCTCCCTTCCATGCTGAAATCCATACGAATTCTGCCGAATTCTTCCACAAGCATAGGAAGATCAAACCGATTACTGTTATATCCCCCCAAATCACAGTTTTCCATAAACTGCTTTATTTCATTTGCAACCTCTTTAAAAGTAGGTGCATCTTTTACCATTTCATCTGTGATACCATGAATCTCACTCGATCCTGATGGTATCGGCATCAATGGGTTAATGAGTTTTCGCTTTATTTGGCTGCTTCCCTCCGGCAATACCTTTACAATAGCAATCTCTACTATACGATCGGTACTAATATTTATTCCTGTGGTCTCTAAGTCGATGAATGCTATCGGACGAGTTAACTGAAGTTTCATGTTATGGTTGTGGAATTTTATTGTTGCGTAATCCCTTTTGCGAATGTAAGTATATCCAAGCCATCATAGTTGCCACTACTCATAAAAACTATATTTGCATTTTCATAAGATTGATCTTGCAACCAATTCCACAAATCATTTTTGTCATTCATAACAATCAAATCCTTTTTATCAAATCCCTCCAAAACCTTTTCAAAGGGTAAATCTGGCATCCTTTTTAGTTCTAGTGCATGCTTTGAAAAAAACACGATAGCTGAATCCGCTTTATCTAATACACCCCGATATTCTGACATAAATTGTTCGTTTAAACTACTAAACGTGTGTAATTCAAGAATACCCATCAGTTTTCTTTCAGGATATTGTTGTTTTACAGCTTCAATGGTTGCCTTTACTTTACTGGGCGCATGTGCAAAATCGCGGTAAAAGTTGGTATGATTATTTGAAGTCATCAATTCCAGCCGCTTTGAAGCACCGGTAAAAGTAGTAATTGCACGCAGAAAGTCTTGCGTAGGAATCATTAATTCTTTACATGCTAAAAATGCCGCTTGTAAATTCATGAGGTTATGATTACCAAAAACTGCCAATTCACAAGTAGACCCTTCAAGAGTAACCGAAGTTTTCCCATTTTGAATTTTGTTGGAAGGAACCGCATATGGCTGATAACGGATATCTTTTCTTTTATTTTCTTCTATCAATTGTTTTAATACAGGATCAGATTCATTGTAAATTAATAACCCACCTTTTTCGATTTTATTCATAAAGATGATAAACTGATCCAAATAAAATGGGAAAGTGGGAAATACATTAATATGATCCCATGCGATTCCTGTTAAAATAGCCACATGAGGAAAGAGGAAATGAAATTTAGGTTTATGTTCTATAGCGCTGGCTGGGTATTCGTCCCCTTCGCAAATAATAATCGGGGCATTCGTAATTTTAACAGATTGATCAAAACCAGCTAATTTAGCACCCACTAAGTAATCAAAATCAAGGTTTTGCATTTTAAGTACGTGCATAATCATACTGGTGGTAGTGGTTTTTCCATGACTTCCCCCAACTACTACTCTTTTTTTAGCCTGACTTTCATGAAAAATGTACTCCGGAAAAGAATATATTTTTAAACCTAATTCCTGTGCTTTTTGTAATTCCGGGTTGTCAGTTTTTGCATGCATCCCCAAAATAATCGCATCTATGTCATTGGTAATCAATTTGGGCTGCCAACCTTCTGTAATCGGCAAAAGGCCTGCTTCAGCAAGATTTGACTTAGCTGGTTCAAAAATTTCATCGTCTGTTCCTGTTACCTGGTATCCTATTTGC
>JAYTSC010000118.1:0-8305 GCA_043745885.1 Bacteroidota bacterium
ATTGGGTAATTGGGTAATTGGGTAATTGGGTAATTGGGTAATTGGGTAATTGGGTAATTGGGTAATTGGGTAATTGGGTAATTGGGTAATTGGGAATGCAAGTTCTGGCATCTTGTTTATTCTGTTTATGTTTTGTAATGTACATTTTGGAACCTTTTATAATATTGGCATTTAGAAGATTAATTAGTACCTTTTAAAAAATGCAGTTTGGAATTAGGAAAAGCGATAGGAAATTTTTGTGTATTTGTAATGGTTTGTTCAAATGCCTTTTCTCAAAACTATCTTGAGTTTACTGAGAATAAAGGTCAGTGGGATAAACAAATCAAATTTAAGGGCGACATGGGTGCCAGTGCTTTCTTATTGCAATCAACCGGATATAGAGTAGTCCTTTATAATAAAGAGGATATAAACAAAATAAGTGAATCTGCACATCCTCACCCTAAAAGTGAGCAAGAAAATAATTTTGTGCAAACAAGTGTTGGAATAAAAAAATATTTTCCTGTTCTTGATTCTGCAAAGGGTATTGTTTTACATGGGGCCATTTATGAGATGCGTTTGTTAAATGCGAATAAAAATCCCAAAATTGTTCCTGATAAGCCACTAGATTCTTATGTAAACTATTTCTTGGGAAACGATTCTACTAAATGGGCAAGTAATTGTAAAACTTATCGCGGTATTACTTACAAGGATGTATATCCCAATATCGACATTCGCTATTATACTTCCAATGGGGTTTTAAAATATGATTTTATCATACATCCCGGAGGAGATGTTTCCAATATTGCCATGTATTTCGATGGTGTAGAAAGTTTGAAGATTAAGGAAGGGGCATTGCAGATTAAAACTTCCATTGAAGAAGTTAAGGAGTTGCCTCCCTACACTTATCAATTAATCAATAATAGCCGAACTGAAGTTCCTTGCAGTTATGAAGTAAAAGGAAATATTGTTCGATTTTCATTAGCATCCGATTATTCAAAAAATGCTACTTTGGTAATTGATCCCTCTATTGTTTTCTTTACTTATACCGGTAGTGTGGCAGATAACTGGGGTTATACAGCTACTTATGATGGGAAGGGTAATTTTTATGCAGGCGGTATTGCTTTTGGTTCCAATAATGCCGGCTTTCCCACCAGTAATGGTGCATTTCAACAAACCTTTCAGGGTGGAAATAATAACACAGGAGAAACGGGAGGCCCCTTTGATATGGCCATTATGAAATTTGACCCAACCGGTGCCAACCGCGTGTATGCAACTTATTTGGGTGGTTCCACCGGAAATGAGCAACCACATAGCATGGTAGTTGATGCTGCCGGTAATTTAGTGATTGCCGGAAGAACTACTTCTGCAGATTATCCTGTTTTTGGGGCATTAAAAACTTTTGGTCCGCTGGGAGGTGGATGGGATATTGTAGTAACAAAACTTAATGCTAGCGGTACTGCATTGATAGGGTCAGTTAAAATAGGTGGCAAAGCGGATGATGGTGTAAATATTCGACATAAATATTCCGGAACAAAAGGGGCAGAATCAATAGATAGAAATTATGGGGATGATGCCAGAAGTGAAGTTATACTAGATGCATTGGGTAATATCTATTTTGCTTCTTGTACCCAGTCGCCCGATTTTCCTACAACTGCCGTTTCAAATCAAACCACACTTGGGGGTATAAATGCCCAAGGAAGGGCACAGGATGCCGTAATCTTGAAGCTTACTCCTAATCTTTCCGCCGTTTTATTTAGTGTTTTGATTGGGGGTAATGATGATGATGCGGCATTTGTTTTGGCTTTACATCCATTTACTAATAATCTATTTGTAGCCGGTGCAACAGCTAGTAAAAATTTTCCGGGTAATAAAAATGGCGTGAAATATCCAACTTTCCAAGGAGATATTGCTGATGGGTTTGTAGCAGAATTTACCAATAACGGATCTTTAGTCAGAGATAGCTATTTTGGAACAACCGGTTTAGACATCATTTATGGTATCCAGTTTGATAAATTTGGTTTCCCATATATTTCTGGTACAACCACCGGCGATTGGCCAGTGATTAACGCCCCATTTAGCCAGCCCGGCGGGAAGCAATTTATTGCAAAAATAAAACCCGACCTTTCAGATTTTGTTTACTCTACCATTTTTGGTACTCCGAGTAATACCCCCAATATTTCTCCAACCGCCTTTCTGGTAGACAGATGTGAAAATGTATATATTTCGGGTTGGGGAGGGTCAACCAATTCAGAAAACGGCTATCCCAATGCGGGTACAAGAGGGCTTACCGTTACGTCAGATGCTTATCAGAAAACAACTGATAATAATGATTTTTACTTTTTTGTTCTTGAAAAAAACGCACAAACTCAATTGTATGGAAGCTTCTTTGGGCAAAATGGTGGCTTTGGTGAACATGTAGATGGTGGTACTAGCCGTTTTGATAAAAACGGAGTTATTTACCAATCAATATGCGCCAATTGTGGCACACTCAAACCGCCTTTTTTTGGTACACCCGGAGCTTGGTCTCCACAAAATGGTTCATTGGGTTGTAACCTGGCTGCTATAAAAATTGCCTTTAATTTAGCCGGTGTAGGAGCAGGACTAACTTCATCAATCAACGGTGTTGCACGGGACACTTCGGGTTGTATCCCTTTGGTGGTAGATTTTTCCGATACCCTAGCTCAGGGCAAAAAATATCTTTGGGACTTTAATGATGGCAGTCCACTTGCAATAACCTTGGTTCCTACCATTTCGCATACA
Organism: Bacteroidota bacterium; assembly: GCA_043745885.1. GTDB lineage: Bacteria > Bacteroidota > Bacteroidia > Chitinophagales > Chitinophagaceae > Sediminibacterium. The sequence goes on from JAYTSC010000118.1 coordinate 2,740, forward strand.
TTTAATTTAGTTGGCCTTTATAAAGTGCGATTGATTTCTATCGATTCTACTACCTGTAATATTGCCGATACGGCTTTTGTTACTATGCGGGTTAGGAATGATCCGGCAGCGTTGTCTTTTACTTCAACTAAATTACCACCTTGTGCGTCCTTAAGTTATCAATTTACCAATACATCTACTGCAATAAAGCCTTTTACAAATAGCAGTTTTCATTGGGATTTTGGTGATGGAAGTTCACAGCCTGCAGGATCAGGGTCTGTTGTACATAATTATGTAGCAGCCGGAACGTATAATGTACGATTGGTACTGGATGATACTACTTATTGTAACGCCCCGGATAGTATTGAACAACAATTACGAATTTCACCTTTGGTAACTGCTAAGTTTCAAACACCTGCAACAGGATGTGTTCCTTATACAGCCGTATTTACCAATACATCTTTGGGGGGTAGTCAATTTTTATGGGATTTTGGTGATGGTAGCAAATCTGCACTAACCGATCCTACTCATTTATATAGTAATACCGGCTCTTATAAGGTTCGTTTAATTGTAGTGGATACAAATACTTGTAATAAAATAGATACTTCCGTTTTTTTCAACATTACTGTGAGTTCCAACCCATCTTCCTCATTTACTTATTCGCCTCAACCCACGCAACCCAATACCGCCGTATCATTTTTAAATGCAACGATTGGGGCAACAAGGTTTAAATGGATTTTTGGTGATGGAGATACATTAAATACCATTCGAATCGATGCAATGGTTAATCATTTATACAATGCTACCGGTACTTTTAATACCTGTTTAATTGGCTATAACAATGTAGGTTGCAGTGATACAAGTTGTCAGTCTATTCAAGTAGTGATTAATAGTTTATTAGATGTTCCTAATGCCTTTTCTCCCAATGGCGACGGGCAAAACGATAAGATATTTGTGAGGGGGTTTGGTATCGAAAAAATGACTTGGAATATTTATAATCGTTGGGGAACTTTGGTTTACCAGGGTACCAATGCTGCACAGGGATGGGATGGAACTTACAACGGAAGAATTCAACCGCAAGATGTATATCATTATACCTTATTGGTTGAATTCAGCAGTAAGGAAAAAACCACTAAAACCGGTGATATAACTTTACTTAGATAAATTGATATATGAGAGTGAAAATGAAAATATTAGGTATCCTATTTTTTGCATCGCTGCTTGGCAAAGTTGATGCACAGGATCTTCATTTTTCGCAATATTTCAATACGCCTTTATTGGTTAACCCTGCGAATACCGGCTTTAATCCCGATTATGATTATCGAATAGGTGGAAATTATCGTAACCAATGGGCAAATGTTGGAAACCCATACAAAACCATGGGTATTTGGGGAGATACAAAGCTTTTCAAAAATCGTTTCGAAAATGGGTGGGTTGGTTTGGGTGGGGCTTTACTGAAAGATGTAGCGGGTAGTGGTAGTCTTTCTTCAACCAGTGGTTATGCAAGCATTGCTTATCACCAATTATTAGGATATAACAGTTTGCTTAGCGGGGGATTTAGTTTGGGTTATATAAGTAAGCGAATTGATATTTCGAAACTGACTTTTGATAACCAATGGAATGGAAAATTCTTTGATTTTAGCCTTCCAACCAATGAGCCCTTTTCAAACAGTGAAACCGCTTATTTTGATTTACAAATGGGATTGAACTACGCCTATTTTGCGTCAGAGAATGTTTATTTTAATGCAGGCGTCAGTGTGATGCATATTAATACACCCAGAGAAAGCTTTTTTGATCCTACTATTTCCAATAATCGAATTTCTAGGCGCTATACAGCTTTTGTAAATGCAAATATTAAAATTCAAGATATCTGGATTGTGAATCCTAATATCTATGTAAGTAAAATGGGTAATGCCTGGGAAACTGTTGCGGGTTTTAATGCCAATCGAGATCTTACAGGTGATGGGTTAAGTCAATTTATTCTGGGCTTATATTATCGAAATATGGATGCATTGATACCTATGGTTGGATTTCAGGTGAATGATTTGCGTTTTACCATTAACTATGATGCAACCATTTCCGGTTTAAGTAGTTTTAATGGAACCAGGGGTGCTTATGAATTATCTATTGTTAAATCCGGTATATTTTCTTCCAGTGAGGGGAGATCAGTGAGGTGCCCGACGGTACGGTTTTAATAGCTCACCATTTCAATTTAACCATCCGTTTTTTTCAGAACAAATATGCTTTGAGAAGGTTTATTTTGTGCTTTCGTCAAAAGCCCAAGTAGGCTTGAATAAAAGGGCTTGGTTACTTTATCAATAGGGGTAATCTTTTAAAGGAGTTAGCGCTATGAGGGAGAATGTTTTGCTGCGTATCGTTTATACCAGTTGTTCTGTTTTCGAGATAAATTCCTTTAAAAAATTAGGACAAAAATCAAAACCGTTTGGCCATTCAATTCCTCCGCCATTGTCAATTGATACTTGTTTAAAATATTCTTTATCAAGTAATAAGGCACTTACACCTTTGCCAATCAAAGGTAGAAAGTTAATAGTTTTCGTTTCTCCATCTTTAAATTGAAGCCACAGGATATAATCTCCTAAAACTTTTATTGCAATGATTTTATTCATGTGAATGCTTTATTGTAATGGGTCATTTTTTTTGATTTCTTTCTTTTCTGTAGCTAATTTCCAATCTTTTAATAATTCCGGTCTATGAAGAGAAGCCCATTCCAAGACTAAGGCATGTGTTCTTGCAGGTAAACTCCACCGAATTACAGCGAAAGTATTAATGTCATATTCGGCTGTTTCATCTTGATAAATTGTATGAAAATGCGGTGGGTTATGATCCCCAAAATACATTCGGATAATTATTCCAAAAAATCTACTGATCTCTGGCATTTGTGTCTTTTTCTAAAGATAAAGGTATGAAATTTTAATGGAGGATGCTGCATAACGTCTCTGGCTTAAAGCATTTTGTGTAAGCCCATCTTTCATTCCGGAAGGGATGCTGAATAAAATGTAAATTTTAAAGTTAAGATTGAAAATGAAGGAATTTCGTTAATCCAAGACTGAAGCTGGGATTTGCAGTTAAATCCTAGAAACATTCTCCCCATCTCTCTTAATCGTATAATTCTCATCCTTAAAATATTTTCGATACTGATCATTTATTTCTTTGGATTGTTTGGTTCCATTAATGATCATTTCTCCATTTTTTATTTCAATTTGGTATCCTTTTTTTCGGTTAATTAAACCTTCTTTCTCTAGGGTTTCTGTAAATTATTTCATAATGGATAGTTCTTTTTTTGCTTTCTCTATTCCAATTCTGGCTTCGGCTAACCCTTTATCTATACTACGCTTTATCATCTCCCTATCAATTTTATCACTAATTTTTGCTGCATCAATATCTATTTTAGCCCTAGCTAATTCCTTTTCGATATGTTTCATGTCAATCTCTTTTATTTTAATATCTACTTCCCGAACTGCTTTGTTTATTTCTCTACTCGTTTTATCCCAATCCACTTTTTTTAAGGCAGCTTCTACTTCAAGACCTATTTTTTCAAAATCAATATTTTTAATTTCCGCCATGGCTGCTTTCAACTCCTTATCCATTTTACTAAAATTGAGTTTCAGGTTTTTATTCATCTCTATCATTGCACAGTCCAATTCTTTCATCGCATTCTCTATTTTATCAGTTTTGTATTCATTTTTAGACCTTGGTTTTTGACCCGGTAAATTGGTGTCTTGTGATGCGCAAATGGCATAGGGTTTTACCGGAAAATCGGACCCATCTTTCTTCCAGGCAATGGCTGAAAGGGACAAAAAGAGAAGTACTACAAATGCGTGTGTTGTAATTTGAGTCATTTTCATGATGGTTAATTGAAGGGTTTTAACAAACGAATAGTTTCGTAGTAAACGTACGATTAATTTCGTAGTAAAACATGTTTTATGACTTTTTTATAATTTTTAACAAGTTTTGACCCCATTTACAAATGATAACATCAATAAATTTAATGCCAGGGAATGGGGAGGTTATTATTTTATTGGGCAACTATTGACAAACAATTAAGGTTTCACTTCAATTAATCATCTACTTGGTCGCCTAGGAATAAAACTGGCAAATCCTGCCGCATAATTTTTATATTGCAGTCAAACACAATTTTACATGAAATATTTGCCATTGAATTCCGACATTTTTATTAATAACCGTAAGCGTTTTGTAAAAGAAATGCTGCCCAATAGTATTGCCCTATTCGGTAGTAATGATGAATGGCCTTCTAACGGTGATGCACTTCATGTATTTAAACAGAATACGGATCTATTTTGGTTGTCGGGCATTACACAGGAAGATTCGATGGTGATTCTATACCCTGATAATCCTGATCCCAAATTTCGTGAAGTGCTCGTTTTGGTCCGACCTGTTGAATTAAAAGAAAAATGGGATGGGAAAAGATTACGTTCTAATGAAGCCACAAAAATATCGGGTATGGGTACTATTGTGTGGTTAGATGTCTTGGACGCACCTTTACAATCCTGGATTCATCTAGCAGATACTATTTATTTAGATACTAATGAAAATGATCGGAAAGCATCTTCTATCAGAACCAGGGAATATCGTTTGGTTGATGAAATGAAATCGGCTTATCCATTGCATCAGTTTCAAAGGGCTGCCAAAATCATGAAGCAGCTTCGGAGTATCAAATCAAAAGAAGAAGTGGTAGTTATTCAGAAAGCGATTGATATTACTGACACTACTTTTCGGCGCTTATTGAAATTTATCAAGCCGGGTGTTAATGAATATGAGATTGAAGCAGAAATATGGCATAGTTTTTTGAGTCGGCGTGCAACTGGTCCTGCTTACGGAAGCATTATTGCCAGTGGTGATAATGCCCGTACACTTCACTATGTTTCCAATAATGCAACTTGTAAAGAAGGTGAATTGATTTTGATGGACTTTGGTGCGGAATATGGTAATTATTGTGCCGACCTTACCCGTACTATTCCTGTAAACGGAAAATTCAGTAGCCGACAAAAAATAGTGTACAATGCCTGTTTACATTTACACAATTATGCCAAAAGCATTTTAAAACCCGGAATATCTATTCTCAACTATACTGATAAAGTTGGTGAAGAAGCTTCAAAACAATTTATTAAAATTGGATTGATTACAAAAGCGGATGTAAAAAATGAGGACAAGGAAAATAGGGCATACCGAAAATACCTGTATCATGGAATTTCACATCATTTAGGCATTGATGTACACGATTTGGGTACACGAACCGCTCCCATAAAAGCAGGTATGTTATTCACGATTGAACCAGGCATTTATATTGAAGAAGAAAAAATGGGTGTTCGAATTGAAAACAATTTTTGGCTAACCAAAAATGGAAATATTGATTTGATGAAAAATATTCCTATTACGGTTGATGAAATTGAGGGTTTGATGAAGAAAAAATAACAACTGGGTTTTACCCAATTTCGTAATAAAAAATAATTTCTTTTAAACCATTGGATTTATTTTCTAAACAATATTCGGCAACTAATCACTCATTCATATATAATTCTATGGTCAATCGACCATGGGTCATAGA
>JAYTSC010000119.1:0-6973 GCA_043745885.1 Bacteroidota bacterium
CAGTAAGCAAATCAGTAGATTTACCACCTGATGCACTATCAGATACATGTAGCGTTCCCTCTACCACTTCCCAACCCTTTTCCGGAGGGGTTTGTTTTAGGGGAGCACGCCAGCCGGATAAATCTTTCCCATTAAACAATAAAGAAAATCCTTGTGCCTGTTCCTGTGGTGAAAGGTTATTAAGTGTATAATTGGCAACCGGCGTAATATTGTCTAATGGTCTTGGCCGCATGTTGGAGCCTGTTTGTATTCTAATATTTTTCCATTGAATCTGGGCACCTCTCTCTCCTTCTTTAATCGAATGTACTTGTAGGGCAATAAACCCTTTCATCGTCATATCATCTACCAGATAGCTTACAGGAATATCGTTTACCCAAGTTCTGATGACTGTTCCTATTGCTTCAATACGGTACTTATTCCATCCGGTTTTATTAAAAGCTTTTTTAGCTGCAGGATTCATTTCTGTTTGGTACATCCAGCCCCTTCTTGCTTCATCATAAATTCCGCCTGACCATGCTCTGTCAGAAGGATCTATTTCTACCTGGTACCCATGTACGCGGCCATTATTGTATTCCGGCAAGGATAAACTTCTGATTTGAATGCCCGAATTCATTTCGCCTACTTTCAGTTCCAATTCCAAAATAAAATCGCCATAATCTGCTTTAGTAGCTAAAAATGAATTGGGTTCTCCGGTTACGGTGGTACCTACAATGGTACCATTTACTATTTCATATTTGGCTTTCCCATTCAGTTGCTTCCAACCGCTTAGCGTTTTCCCATCAAATAAATTTTTCCAACCATTCGACTGGCTAAATAAAAGTGTACTAAATAATAAAAGCGTAATCAGGAAACTTATTTTTTTCATAAATTTGTTTTGAGAGATTATTAAAATTTTACGATTTCATTTTGTCGATCCATTCTTTTATTAAGGCTACCCCTTCCTTATGAACAGTGGTTCTACCCAATTCAGGCATACGTTCTCCTGCCACATGGCTTTGCATTCTGTACCACATAATAGAACCAACTGCATTGCCTGGCAATATATCAACCATTCTTCCTCCCGATGCTTTTCCGGCAGCAATAGGAGGTTTGTTAATTCCTATGGCGGTGATATTATTTTCTGTTTCCGACAAAAATAATCCGGAGGTTTGTGCAGGACCTTCTCTTTTGTGACAATGCCCACAATTAATAGCGAGGTAAGCTCTGGCACGTTTATCCAAACTTCCACTGGCAGGTTCATTCCATACAGCTGTGCGTGGAATAGTATTTTTAGCAGGCATATTATGTAACAAGCCCATTTGTCTCCAATAATCCAGTTGATTTTTTTTACCTGTTAAATAAGTGAAATTTCCATTCAATTGTGAAGCAGAAGTGCCAATGGGCATGAGTTTCTCATTTACGTTATGACAACCTTTGCATTGATTTTGATTGGGCACAACATATCTTACTTCTTGTTTATCACCTTCTTTGTTAATAAAATGAATCTGCTTTTCATCTCCGGCAATTTCTAAAAATGCATCTGTTTGTTCTTCGTTCCATATATAAGTTATTGCTTTCCATTCTTCTGCTTCTTTTACCAAGAGTCTGGTTTCAATAATATTTTTATGTACACCCGGTTTTCTGAAATCGGCAGAATAATAAAAATTTTTAATTAATAAAGTTCCTTGTGGAAAATCAAAAGAACCTGTAGCCGTATAATTAGCAGCTGTGTTTTCCGGTAAGCGGATGAAACGTAATTTTTCAGCATAATCAGAAAATAAAGGTGTATTCAATGAATAAGGAACGATTCCTTTTTTGGGTTGGAGTAAATTAAGCTTTCCTTCAAATATGTTCCAGGCTGATAATTGTGAGGGATATGGCATTAATGGCTTGTCAAGAAATGATCCCGAAAACACAAAACAAGTTACCAATATACATATCAATCGAAACATAGATTCAATTATTGCATTTGAAAGAATCATCAATCCGAACCATGTTTTTAAAACCATGTTCTGCATCCAAATTAGCTATGGATTGATTTTTGTTATTAATGATAGAAATACATTGACCTGCTATCCAGTTGCCTTTTTCATCCAACAAAACAGGATTTTTAATTCCATCATAAAATATATGCGGAACTTTCTCTCCAAAAGTTTTTCCAATAATCATTCCCAGTGGATCATTGCTGATGGGTAGTCCATCTTTTCGTTCATACAAATTATCATGAATAGAAACGGCAGAAGGAAATGGATCATATTCTTTGTCTTTAATAGGCTTTCCGGTTGTAAAATAACTGATAATAGCGGTGCCGATACTTTGGTTATTTCGGATTTCATTTTGATAAATTTCTACCTCTTTGGTAGCCAAAATCATTATTCCCGTTCCACTGGGAACAGTGGCAACAATGTTTCCTTTGGGTGCAAAATTGATATAGTTGTTGTCATGTACTGAATTGTTATGCACTTTTATTTGTCCACCTCTTTTTTGTATTAGATCGGGAAGATCAAATACTAATAAACCAGCTGCATTTTCATACGCTTCATTATTAAACACATCAGCCCGAATGGAATTTTCAATCTCTATACCGGCAACATTGTGATAAGCTTTTGAATTTTTAACTATGATATCTTTTGATTGACCCACATAAATACCTGCATCAGAAGCCCCAATTGCCACACAACCATCGATAATTACTCCTTCGCATTGAACCGGATACATTGCATAACCCCCATTTTCAGGTCCGGGTATTCCTGTCCATTCTGCTTTGATATTATGAAAGGCAATCCCATTAATATGCATCGTTTTAATACCATTTCCTTTTGCATCCTGAACAGTAAATCCCTCAAGTATAATATTTGCACCATCACTCACACGAATGCCTTCTGCGCCATCGGTTTGACTTTTAAAACTCAATATTGTTTTGTCCATTCCTTTTCCCCTGATGGTTATATTTTTCTTCCCGTCTAATGATAGGGTGTTGGTTAAATTAATTACACCTTCCGGTAATTCAATTACCGAACCGGATTCAGCAATGATAAATTCTGTTTGTAATTTTTTTTGAATTTCTTTTTGGGCTAATACAGTTAGTGAAAGAAACATCAAAAAGAAACTAGTAATAATCATTGATTTCATATAGAGCCAATTTTAATTATTTATTGAGAAGTTGTTTGATTTAATTAGCAAATAAACCATTGCTACTCTGCGAACTATTTTTATTACGAAAGTTGTATCCTATGTTTAAATGGTGTAAATCCCGTAAGATAAACCGTGTCAGCATCCATAGGCGGCAATGCTCCTCTCAACTGTATTCCCTTATGTTCTAATCTTCCGGGAGAAAAATGAATGGTATCTTTTCCAACTGTATAAGATCCTTTACCTTCTTTGAATAAAAAGGCATCTGCTTTAGTTGGATGTGGTTGTGTACCGGAAAAAGTTCCCCCTTTTCTGAAAATTAGTTCCAGAGAAACAGGAACCCCATCGGTGCCTGACAATTCTATATCAGCCACCAAGCCATTCGCATTTTCAGCAATAGTTACTATTGTTTCGAGGTATTGAATATTAGATTTTTTACGATTTGATTTTGGCATTTTACTCAAGTCACCATCCGGTCGAATAAACTCTTTTTCAAAAGGCTGGTAATAGGGGCCTTCTAACTTCTTTGTTAACACCCAGTTATTCCCCACTTGCTTAATTTCATCAGATTCAAATTGCCCTTTTCCAAAAAATGAAGCTGCAACACGCATTCCTTGCAGAATAGCATTTCCTTTGTGAAAAGTTATCCAAGTAGGGTTATTGGAAAGAATCGTTGCATCCCATTCACCACGCCTTATTCGGACAACCCCCGAATAGGGAAAGGATTTTACATAGCTAGTAGGAAGTGCTTTACTGTCGGGCAATTCTCTCCAGAGTGTTGGATCTTCTAATAAATAACCTAGTACACCCACTAATGAACTGAAAGATTTTTTTTCAATCAACCGACAAATGGCTGCCATTTCTCCATTATTATCAAGTAATGCCAGGTAACGACATGCATAATAATAATTTTCCATGGTTCCTATCTGACCTTTATCTTGTCTGTTAGATGCTTCGGTTACTACTTCTCCATTGGGATGAATGTAATATCGCATCATCATGATATTTTTTCTAACAGCGTCTAAGATTTCAGGCTTGTGCAATCCTATGGAAACGGTAATTAATACCCTGTCTACCACAGCGGAGTAACCTGAAGTACTTTTTTCTGTGTATTGTCCATCAGGATCCAGGTCGATATGTTCTGCCAACCATTGTTCTATCCGCTTAACGTATCGTATATCAGGCCATAATTCATTCAGTTTAGTTAAAGCAGCAGAAACCACCCAACGGTGATTCGGCGTATGTATGCCACCTGTGATTAAAGCTTCTCCTGCATTTTGTAAAAATGTTTTTATTGCTACCAATACTTTTTCAGCACCGGGGGTTTTAGATTGTGCTAACAATTTGTAAGCGGGTACCATTCGTTTAACCATAAACCCTGTATCGGGAGTTGAATGGAAATTAGTTTGTAATAAATCAATGGTGCCATCTGTATGTTGCATTTTTAACAAAGCTGTGATGGCTTCCCCAATATTCTTAAGTAATTCCTGAGAACGGTACAATGAAGATTCGGAAGAAGAAATTGCATTTGCAGCGCTCATGATAAATCCTGCATTACTCCAGGGATTGGGAATTTCATCGCCATCTAAATACCCTCCAAAATACCGATTGGATGTATCTTTTATTTTTGAAGTGACCATGGCTTTCACCTGTTCATCATTCAATTTTATGAGCTCTATCAGCCATGTAGGTTTGGTTGTATCCATCCCATACTCTTTTTTATTAAATGCCGAAAAACCCAGAACGGGCATTACACAAAGCGAAGCCGTGCCAAGAGAAACAAATTTTCTTCTGTTCATACTATTCTTTTAGTTTTTAAAAATCTTAAGTCTCTATTTAAAACGAATTGAAATGAAATAACAGTATTGAAAGGACTTATCACTTATAACTTATAACTTCCTACTTCCTCCACCCCTTCAACTGTTCATACGCCAATCCAAACATAATAAAAGACCCATAACCAAAACCGGTACCTTCGGTTATTTTTCTTGTTAGATAATACTCCTTATCCCCCACACAGGTACCACCTGAAACTTTTGTAGGTATCAGATAGGCACCATCCGTATTTTTTATACTGTAAATCCTTAATCCTTTGTAGGCAAGGTCTACTATGGGCGTATATTTTTTCTTGTCTAATATTTTCAACTGAAGTCCTATCGTAATGGTATATGCATACATTGCGGTACAAGAACTTTCCAAGAAATTTTTTGGTTCACCGGGTAAAGTGATTAATTGGTACCAATGTCCGGATGCTTTATCTTGCCATGGGGCAACTTTTTCTACATAATTAATCAAAGCTTTTTGAAGTGGCTTCCAGTATTTTGATTTTCTGGTTACGGTCTGTAATGCATCTGCTAGTGCCATACCTACCCAGCCATTCCCTCTGGCCCATATTTGGCTACTTTTTCGGGTAAACTTGTCAGGCCAGCCTTTCATACTACAACCATCATTATAATCTTCATTATCAGCATCCCAGGCATGTACCCAAAGTCCTGACTTTTCTTCAGTTAGCATTTCATTGTGAATAGTAAACTGTTCCATAAAATTAGCAATGTATTTTTCGTCACCGGTAAGTCGAAACATTTCCAATAAAAACATATTCAACATGTAAACAGTATCGTCCCATAACTCAATGGTTTCTGCTCTGTGAGAAACACCTCCATTTGAGGCTCTTGGAATTTTCAAATATTCTGCATAAATTTCATTAGATTTATCCAGGTATTTTTTATCGCCGGTAACTTTTGCCAAAAAGGCCATTCCATGTGCAGAAGCCACAGCATTGGGGTGTTTACCATTGGCAACAGTATAGGTTGCATCCATGGCTGTTTTAATGTAATCAAGATAAAGTTGCTTTTCTTTACCTTTTTTTAAGGTGTACAAATGAACCAGTGAGTTTAAAAAAGTTGCCTGACCCCAATCCCATTTATATTTATCGGGAGGCATAAATACTTCTCTCCCATTTACTTCTACAGAATCAACCCATGTTTGGGCATGACTTGAAAAAGTAATAAGCAAAAAAAGACAAGTAATTAAGAAACATTTATTTTTTTTCATGGCAAAAGGTTAAGAAACAAACGAATAACATTAAATTCTGTGATTACTGTAAAAAACTTGAAAATGTGTGTTTTTAAAGATAAAACAAGTAAATCGTTTTAGTAACAAATTTTTCAATTATAAAAGGGTTAAGTTGCGAAATCGTTTTCGCCTTTTAATTGTTTACTAAATAATGTTTCTTGCTCTTTTTAAGCAATTAAAACAACCTATTCTGAACCGGCTTTACCTTACCTGAAGGATCAGCTATTATGATTTGTGGTGTTTTAGTCTGCCGATCTACAAAAACATCTGTAGGTTGACTAAAACTAAAAATCACTTCCTTGTTTTTTCTGATCTCCGTTAATCCGGCGGCGGCTAATTTTTTAATACCTGATTTTGCATCAAAGGAAATTACCAGTAACCCCTTATAAAGACCTGAATACAGGTTGCCATTGATGTTAACTTCAAAACTTGCCATTTTTGAACTATGCAAATACTCTTGGTTAGTAAACACAAAAGCTCCGTCTTCTGTTTTACAACCATCGGGAAGTAGGTTTTTCTGAATACCTAGTTTTGACAGATTTTCTATAGAATAATTCTGCACAGTTGCTTTTGAATAAATGGATTGAAATCTTTTTGAAATATCCTTACCGGTAAAATCATAATCTGCTCTACCATCGATCATCAGTTTGCCTCCCTTTGCAACAAATGATTCCAGAAATTTAATTTCGTCTTCTTTGGCAAACTGAGGATTCAAATAAACAATGGCATCAAACTTATGTCCATTCATGATAGGCTTTCCATCTATATCAAGCATTATTTTTTTATT
>JAYTSC010000120.1:0-1528 GCA_043745885.1 Bacteroidota bacterium
ATGTCACATTTTTTAATAATTGCTATGATCGGTAATTGACATTGTTTCCAAAATAGAAAGCGAAATTGTTCAATTAGTTTATAAATTTTATATTTTCCGGTGTAAACAGGTAGTATTGTGTTAATAAAGATAAATTCAAAATCGGGATCCTCCTTTCTAAATTCCCTGCACAATTCTTCCAGGTAGGTACGTGCACCGGATTTTGAAATTTTCAAGTCTCGAACATCAACACCTACTTTTATTTTTTTCTTCATAGCTCAAAAAACATTGAAACAGAAAAAAAACAGAATTATAATGATAGTCTACAAAGCGCTAAAAGCTATTCAAAAATAACTATTTCAAAGTGATTAAGCACTTTATTTAACTGCTAAATACGGCTTAATGTGAATTTTGTTTTTTGTGTTTACCGGGGGCACTATTTCTCATGCTTTACAAATTTACCCTCACCAATAACCAAATAGTTCTGTTATTTTGAATAATACACCTCATATTTCACGCTCAATCCTTTATTTTTGATTATTGTACTAGCATATTATGAAAAAAGTATTAATCTGTGGTGTTTCAGGTCAAGACGGGGCCTATATTTCAAAACTACTCTTATCCAAAGGGTATAAAATATATGGGGGATCAAGAGATGCAGGGAGTAATTCTTTCTACAATCTAACAAAATTGGGGTTGAAAGACCAAATAGAATTGGTATCCATTAATATCAGTGACTTTAGAAGTACGCTTCAGACTATTATCAAGATCAAACCGGATGAGATATATAATTTATCCGGACAGAGTTCTGTTGGCTTGTCTTTTGAACAGCCGGTAGAAACTTTTGAAAGTATTGGTATCGGGACTTTGAACTTGTTAGAAGCCATTCGATTTAGTAATCTTCCTATAAAGTTATATAATTCCGGGTCTAGTGAGTGCTTTGGCGAAACTGGAGCCCTCCCTGCTGACGAAAACACGCCTTTCAAACCCAGAAGCCCTTATGCAATTGCTAAGGCCACTGCTCATTGGCAAGTGGCCAATTATAGAGAGGCCTATCATATCTATGCCTGTACGGGTATTTTGTTTAACCACGAATCTCCATTACGTCCCAATCGGTTTGTTACACAAAAAATTGTTTCTACTGCCTGTAGAATTGCAAAAGGCAGTAAAGAACGACTTCATTTAGGTAATATTTCTATTCAACGAGACTGGGGTTGGGCACCGGATTATGTAAAAGCTATGTGGCTTATGCTGCAACAAGACACACCTGATGACTTTGTAATTGCTACAGGTGTTACCCATTCATTAAGCGAATTTATTGAAATGGTATTTACTTATCTTGAACTTGACTGGACAAAACATGTTGTTACAGACAATTCATTACTTAGACCTACTGATTTATTAATTGGAAGAGCCAACCCCCATAAAGCATTGAAAATACTTGGTTGGAAAGCCGAGACTACACTCGAACAAGTTATTAAGGAAATGGTTGATGCTCAAACAAAGTGAGGTTACCAGGTTTTTATTTTTGAATTAGTAGGCAGAAAGT
>JAYTSC010000121.1:0-16556 GCA_043745885.1 Bacteroidota bacterium
GGACCCGTAGATGAAGTATTGGCCAATGAAGATATTGTGGAATTGGCAGCTGAAAATATGGAAGGCCTAATAAAAATATTATCCAATTACCCTGGTCACACTACCATTAAACAGGAAGGAAATAAAATTCATATGTTGTTTCCTGTTGGAACATCCAACATGGAGCATATTAACCGTTTTTGTTTTGAGAATGGGATTTCACTCAATTTACTTTTGGCGAAAAAGAAAAGCCTGGAAACTAAATTCTTTGAACTTACCAACGACTAATTTAAAAAATGCTTTATGCGTGCACTGATAAAAATTGAATGGCTTAAAATAAAAAAATACCCTGCTTTCTGGTGGATGTTGGGAATTGTAGGCCTAACCTATCCTGGCGTAAGTGCCATTACCTATTATGGTTATTTAAAAGCCACAACAGGAAAAGAAATGCTGAATAATGTAGCCAAATTAGCGTTAGGAAATCCTTTTGCTTTTCCGGAAACATGGCATTCTGTGGCCTGGTTGTCTTCCTTCTTTATTTTGTTGCCTTCCATTTTAGTGATCATGTTGGTTTCTAACGAATATACTTTTCGAACACATCGCCAGAATATTATTGATGGTTGGAGTAGGTCTCAGTTTATCACTAGTAAATTATGTGATGTAATTATTATTTCCATTATCACTATGTTGGTTTATTTCTTAGTAGCTGCAGGTTTTGGTATGTATGCAGATAACACAAAACTGAACCAATGGAACGAACAATTACAGTATATTCCACTTTTTTTGTTTCAGACTTTCGCACAATTATCGGTGGCCTTTTTATTAGGGTATTTAATAAAGAAGGCTTTTATTGCCTTAGGGGTTTTTCTTTTTTATTATTTAATTGTAGAAAATATTATGGTCACCTATGCACAATTTAAATTGAATGACATAGGCAGATTTCTTCCATTTGAAATTTCCGATCGCACAATTCCCCCTCCCGCTTTTTATACCAGATTTGGCAAAGATGCCAAAGACAGTTATGCGCATAAATTGAATATGATTCCGGAGCATATAATTTATACGATAATTTTAACTTTCATCATTTG
Source organism: Bacteroidota bacterium (assembly GCA_043745885.1). GTDB lineage: Bacteria > Bacteroidota > Bacteroidia > Chitinophagales > Chitinophagaceae > Sediminibacterium. The sequence continues at coordinate 1,068 of JAYTSC010000121.1, forward strand.
GTTAATTTGCTATAAAGTGCATAAGCGAAGAGATCTATAATAAATACATTAAGTTGTAAATCTCTTTTACCATTATTTAGGAAGAATTAGGTTTGCCTAATTGCAACAATGCAGTTTCGATAGTAGGATAGCGGAAATGAAAACCGGAAACTTCAATTTTAATGGATTTTACTGTAACACTTTTCAATACCTCAATACTCATCTCGCCCATAATAATTTTCAGCAAAAAAGCAGGAATATGTGTCGCAATGAAATAATTTCCACGCAATTTTTTAGCCAATGTAATAGTTAAATATTTATTAGAAACCGGATTAGGAGCAACTGCATTGTAGACCCCTCTGAGATCCGTATTTTCTATTGCATGAATAAACATTTGGCAAAGATCATCCACATGAATCCAACTGATAACTTGTTGGCCGCCACCTAGAATTGCAGCAATGCCGAGTTTTAATGGTTTTTTAAATTCAGCCAAAGCTCCACCCTCATTGCTTAAAACTATTCCCGTTCTTAATTTAACCAATCGTTTACCCAATTTTTCTACAGGATCTATACTGTGTTCCCATAAACGACAAGCCTCACCCAAAAATTCTTTATCAGCAGGTTCCTCTTCCGAAAATCCGTCCAATTTACTTTTGGTGGTATCAGCGCCATACCATCCGATTGCTGAACTACTTACAACGGTAGCAACCTTATTGGGTATTTCCTGCAAAGCTTTCACTAATAAGGAACTGCTTTTTATTCGGCTATTTACAATTTCTTGTTTTCTTTTTATAGACCAACGTTTGTCGGCCACACCGGCGCCGGCCAAATGAATAATATGATCAGTTTTCGCAATAGCTTCTTTATCGATAGTTTGTTTGTCAATATCCCAATTAGCATAACTAACCCCATTTTGTACTGCATGTAGGATAGGCATTGGCCGGACATTGGCTGATGATCGTGTTAGAATAATTACATCATATCCTTTATTAGATAACAATTGGGTAAGTCTTGTTCCGATCATTCCAGTTCCGCCAGAAATTAGTATGGTAGCCATAAGTAATTATTTAACAATTTTAAAAAGAAAATGTTTTGCAACTTATACCAATTAGACATTAAAATGTATGACCCTTGCGGCCGGTTGTTGATGTGAAGACACATCAACGGCCTGATCGCCGTGATTTTGTCATCACAATCACACATGGAGTATTTGTAAAGTTTAAATGGTATTATTTTCAATTTCCCTTGTGCAATCGTTATAAAAAACCCCCGATTTCGTATCGGGGGCCACAACTAAAATCAACAATGGAAATTCACACAACTATAACAAGCAAGGGTTAGTCAGGTTTTTTCCCATCTAAAAAAGTATTGATGGTTGATATTTGTGTTTGGTCGTTCTCATCTTTTCCGACTGTGTATTTACTGTAAAAATTTTCCACAGAAGTAAGTGTATTACCAAACAGTTCCATATTTCTACGTACATAGGCAGGAACCGCATCAAACTCATGATTGCTATCTCCAGTATTATTCATATTAAACGATAAATTTCGAAGTTTCTGTATTCTTTCAGCAGCTCTACGTTTCTGGCCCTCTTCTTCATCCATCATTGAGTTGTCTTGGAAGGTAGCTTGTGATATAGTTTGAGGAGTGGCTTCTTTTGGGGTGGGTTCTATTTCTTTCATCACCAATTGCATATCAGACTCTTCCGTTTTACTGATCGTTTGAATTTCAGGTTCTGGCATTTTCATTGCAATCACCGGCTCCAGAATCTTACTTGACTGCATATCATTGAAAGCGTAAATATTGGCAGGCTTATTGAGAAATCCGCCTAGAACGGAATTAGGCATAGCAGGTTCTTCGGTGATCTGAAAATTCATTAATTTTTCCGTTTCAGACATTGGCATGGCTATTTCCTGAACGGGGTTTTCCAATATAATTTCTTGTGTAATTTCTGTACTTAATTCAAATTGGAATACAGATGACTCATTTTCTTCTTTAACTTCTTCATATATTTTTACATTGTTTGAAGTAAATTCTTTTTTACTGAATACAGTAAGCATATCTTCCAGTGGCAACCTTTCATGTAAGCTTGGGGCTAATAGATCTTTTACTTCACTTTGTTCAACAACATGATTTTTAGGTTCAGGAATTGTAGGTTCGTCACCTTCCATTACCAATAGCATGGCAATTTTTTCTTGCGGGAGTTCTGTTTTCTTAATAGTTACAGTTTTCGCAAATGGATCTTTGTGTTCAAAACCGGTAGCAATAAGGGTGATGCCAATTTTTTTATCCAAAGAACTATCGTAGCCCATACCAACGATTACATCAGCGTTTTCACCGGCTTGCATCCGAAGGTAATTATTGATAATTTCCATCTCATCCATAGTACATTCATGTTCTCCTTCAGCACTATTAATATTAATTAGTATCCATTTGGCCCCTTTGATATCACTATCGTTTAGCAACGGAGACGATAAAGCTTCTTCAATTGCTTTTTGCGCTCTGTCTTCCCCATCCATTTCAGCCTTTCCTAAAATAGCCACTCCGCCATTTTTCATAACAGTACATACATCAGCAAAATCTACAATAATATGTCCACGGCTGTTAATAATATCTGTAATACATTTAGCTGCGGTAGCCAGTACATTATCAGCTTTACCAAAAGCCTCTTTCATTTTAAGGTTACCGTACTGCATTCTGAGTTTATCGTTACTGATAACCAATAAAGTATCTACATAAGGTTTTAATTGGCGAATTCCTTCTTCTGCCTGTTGTAAACGTTTGGGTCCTTCAAAGCCGAATGGAGTAGTTACGATTCCAACTGTTAGAATATTCAGGTCTTTACATATTTGAGCAATGATTGGTGCCCCTCCGGTTCCGGTTCCTCCCCCCATTCCAACGGTGATGAATGCCATTTTGGTATTTACTTCTAATATACGTTTGATCTCTTCCAGAGATTCTTCTGTTGCTTTTTTTCCCACTTCCGGATTTGCTCCTGCACCCAAACCTTGTGTAAGGTGTGGTCCAAGTTGTATTTTATTGGGAATAGGGCTTTGTTCGATGGCTTTTGCATCAGTATTACAGATGATGAAATCAACACCTTCGATATTCTGTTCAAACATGAAGTTTACTGCATTACTTCCACCACCTCCCACACCCAATACTTTGATTATGGAAGATTTTTGTTTGGGAAGATCGAAATGAATCATATAGTTCTTTTTTAAGTGATTTAACTAATTTCTAGAATCTGAATGTTATACAAACGGTAATGATGATAGATTTATTTTATAATATGGTCATCTTCTTCCTTAAACATATCAATCAGGTTGTTTTTAAATTTATCCCAAAACTTTTCTTTTCTTTTTGAAACATCCACAGATACAGCAGGAGCAATGGTTTCATCAGGATTTTCCAGAACTTGTGTAATCAATTTTTTAGGTACTTCTACTTTTTTAAATTTCTCGTTAAATTCTTTATGTTTATGATCGAAATCACTGTATCCTTTTAAAATCAGGCCAATACAGGTGGAATACATAGGCTTTTTCAGTTCATCAATATGATTTGGGGCAAGGTGCTCATTAGGTAAGCCTATCCTTGCATTTAACCCTGTAATATATTCTGTAAGTTGAATCAGATGTTTCAACTGAGACCCTCCCCCTGTTAATATAACTCCTCCATTTAACATACGGCTATCCAACCCAACCTGCTTAAGATGATAAGTAACAAAATCTAAAATTTCACTCATTCTGGCTTGTATGATAGACGCAAGGTTCTTTACACTAATTTCTTTTGCGGGCATCCCTTTCAATCCGGGAATAGTGATAAAGGCATTTGCTTTTGCTTCATCGGATAAAGCACTTCCAAATTGTACTTTCATCGCTTCCGCCTGGCTTTTTAATACGCCCAAACCTAATCGGATATCGTTGGTAATGTTCTCCCCTCCGAAAGGAATAACTGCGGTATGTTTTAAAATTCCTTCATAAAACACAGCCAGATCGCTTGTTCCCCCACCAATATCCAAAATGGCAACACCCGCTTCCATATCTATTTCGCTCATTACAGCACTGGCAGATGCCAAGGGTTGTAAAACAAGGTCTTTGGTGATTAGACCACTCCTTTCAACAGATCGATTAATATTGCGAATCGCATTTCTATCGCCTGTAATAATATGAAAATTTGCCCCCACTTTTACTCCATTATAACCAATGGGATCTTTGATATTGGGTATATTGTCCACATGAAATTCCTGTGGAATTACATCGATAATCTGGTCACCAGCCGGTATAAATGTTTTGCGCTGGTTATTGATTAGGATGTCGATTTCTGCTCGCTTGATTTCAATATCGGCATCATTACGAACAATATCGCCTCTTGTTTGGAGACTTTTGATATGGTGTCCGGCTATTCCAACATAGACTTCTGTAATCTCTAAGTCGGGATTGCTTTCATAGCAATTTTCCAAAGCCTGCTGAATGGCTTTAATAGTCTGATCAATGTTCAGCACTTGTCCGTGTTGTACCCCATTGCTATTGGCACGTCCAAAACCTAATATTTCCAACTTGCCATATTCATTTTTCCTTCCGGCAATTGCTGCTATTTTAGTAGTTCCAATGTCAAGACCAACAATGATAGGCGATTCATTGTGATTCATAAGTTGTGATTTTTAGTTGTTTTGTGAAATTGTATTTGCATGTTTAGTTGAAGCTGTTTTTTAGATAAGCGTTTTGTTGATATTGGGTATTGTTTTCCGGAACCCATTATTAATCAGGTTTCCCGGTTCTTATCCATTAATGCCTTTGGTTTAATTACTTTTTCCTTTGACATTTTTTTAGGTGATTTATTTGTGTTTGTTTTATTCTTGTTTAGTAACGATTTTGCATCACTTTTATTGTTTTCAATACCCTTAGAATTTGCTTCTCCTGATTGAGGAACCAAGCCACTATTTAAATTCGGTTTTCCCGAGCTGTCCTTTCCATTATTGATAGTACTATTTTTTGTAGGAATGTTTAGATAACTACTATCTGTTAACCTACTTTCCCGTTGATTCAATAAATCAAGCATGATTTGATGTAATTTGATTGAATCAACCTTCGTTTTAGAAGTACCTCGACGCACTGCAACTACTTGCCCCGAATATTGTATATCCAGTTTTTCATAAGTGCTTATGCCATTCTGCAACCAAGCTTGCCGATAAAATGAATACAATCGATTAAACTTTGCAGCCAGATCTTCAGCATTTCCCAATACAACAAAATGATCACCTATTACTGGTACTAATTCAAAGCAAGCCTGTGGTGTAATATCAATTTGTGCAATTTGTGCCATCCAGAAAGAATCCGTTTGGATAAACTTACTCAGTTTAACAATCTGATTGAGCAATAAACTATCAGGTGTTGCCAAAATTTCTTTATTTGAGGGGAAACCGGTAAATGTAGGTAAGCGGGCAGAAATTTTTTCACTTAATGGCAAACGCAAAGAATTAATATCTACATAAAAAGAACTTCCTTCCAAAGTAAAAACCCTGGCCACAGGTTGTCTTTCCTGGATTCGAATCTGTAAAAACTCGTTATTGTCTAAAAAAACTTCCGCATTCTTAACCCAAAGATTTTTTTCTAGTGCTGTTTCCATTTCCCTGAGGTGGAGGGATGACAGGTTTGTTCCAATGATTACATTACGCGCATTAATAATGGATAACACATCTTTTTCATCAATGAACATATGTTGTTCTGCACCAATAATTTCAATATTTATGTCAACACATTTTTTTTGATTTTTCTTATTTGCCGCTGCACCGAACAATATGATTAGGCCTACCCCTGCTAAAAGCCAAAGGGTTTGAACCAATATTTTCTTCCAGTTGTACTTTTGCATAACTATTTATTCTCTAAAATATTTTTAACAGGTTGAACAAGGGCATCGATATCGCCGGCACCGGCTAATACCACTAATTTGGGTTTGTGAATTTCCATCCAACCTAAAAGTGATTCTTTGCTCAATACTTGCTTCTTTTCAATAGTCATTTTTTGTATTAGCAGCTCACTGGTTACTCCATCTATTGGCAATTCTCTTGCGGGATAAATTGGAAGAAGAATAACTTCATCTGCCATATCTAAACTAATTGCAAAAGCATCAGCCTGGTCTTTTGTACGGCTAAAAAGGTGGGGTTGAAATACCAAAACCATTTTTTCCTCTCCAAAAAGACTTTTCACTCCACTTATCAATGCACGTAATTCTTCAGGATGATGGGCATAATCATCAATTACAATGTGGTTGTCGGTTTTTAGAACATATTCAAATCTTCTTTTTACCCCCTTAAATGCTGCAATGGCGGCAATAATTTTGTCCTTTTCTATTGCAAGATGTTTGGCAACTGTGATAGCAGCGATACAATTTTCAATGTTGTGCAAGCCACCCATCGGAAGTACAACATTTTGTATTGTCCATTTTTTGTGTGTTACATCAAAAACATAACTACCATTGATAATTTTTAGGTTTACAGAACACACATCAGCCAAAGGATTATCAATACTGTATGTATATTTATCTGTCGCTTTCAACTCATTATCCCTTTCTAATCCATGCTTTACTACAAGGCAGCCACCGGGTTTTACTTTTTGCGAAAATTGCACAAAAGCATTTTCAACTTCTTCGGCGGTTCCATAAATATCAAGATGATCGGGATCCATAGAAGTTATGACAGCAATATCGGGTACAAGTTTTAAAAAACTTCTGTCATATTCATCCGCCTCAACCACCACTACATTTCTTTCGTGGCTCCAAAAATTAGTTTGATAATTTGACGCAATCCCTCCTAAAAAAGCATTACACCCATATTCGGAATGCCTTAACAGATGTGCAATCATAGAGGTAACGGTTGTTTTACCATGCGTTCCTCCCACGCAAATATTAAATGAATTTTCAGTAATCCATTGAAGCACATCACTTCGTTTTACTACAGTATAACCCTGTTCAAGATAATAAACAAGTTCAGCATGTAGCCTAGGGATGGCGGGTGTATATACAATAACATCCACTTCTTTAGGTATCAGGTTCACTTGCTCTGTATAGTGAATGGAAATACCAATAGCTTCCAGTTCTCGAGTTAAAGGAGTCGAGGTTTTATCATAACCACTTACTTCAATACCCTTGGCACAAAAATACCTCGCAAGGGCACTCATCCCGATACCACCAATACCGATAAAATAAATTTTTCTAATATCGTTTAGTCTAATCATTGAGTGTATTCAATATTTCATTTGCAATTACTTCGTCCGCATCTACGATTGATAAGGTTTTGATGTTTTTTTTCAAGCTCATTTGCAATTCAATATTTTTTGATAGTGCAATAATGGTATTCACTAATTTTTCGTTAGCCTCATTATCTTTTACAATCAAAGCAGCCTGTTTATTAACCAATCGCATAGCATTGGAAGTTTGGTGATCTTCAGCAGCCAAGGGGTATGGAACAAATATGGTTGCCTTTCCGGTAGCACTTAATTCTGAAACCGCCATAGCACCTGAACGGCTAACCACAATATCTGCGGCAGCATACCCCATTTCTATTTCTTTTATAAACTCATTCGTCCAAATATGATTATTACCAAATGCCAATGCTTTATATTCTATTGCTTTAGTTTTGCCTGTTTGCCAAATTAATTGCAAATCATTTTTTTGAAAGCGATCTAAAGACCGTCCAATTGCATCATTGATACTTCCTGCTCCAAGGCTACCGCCAATCACCAGAATTGTCACCTTAGATTCATTTAACCCGAAAAAATTAAGTCCTTCAGTTCTTGAAACAATAGAATCAGCTATTGTTTTTCTTATCGGGTTTCCTGTAATCATCAACTTGGACTTTGGGAAAAATTTTTCCATTCCATCAGAAGCAACAAATACCTTAGTAGCTTTCTTGCCCAGCAGAATATTACTTTTCCCGGCAAATGAATTGCTTTCATGAATAAAACTATAGACTCCTTTTATTTGTGCAAATCTTAAAACTGGATAGGAAGAATAGCCTCCCACACCTATCACTGCATCTGGTTTAAATACTTTAAATATATTACGAACCTGTAAAAAGCTTTTGGCAATTTTATAGGGTAGAAATATATTTTTAAGAATGGATTGCCTGTTTAAACCTGCCATGCTAAGCCCCTTTATTGTATAACCTGCCTGTGGAACTTTTTCCATTTCCATTTTTCCTTCAGCCCCAATAAATAGTATTTCAAGAGCTGAATTTTTCTGTTTTAGTGCATTTGCAATAGCAATGGCCGGAAAAATATGGCCACCTGTACCACCACCGGCAATAATAATATGCTTTTCCCGCACTTTATCTTCGCTCCGCTTGTGACTTTTAATATTAGTATTCAACAAATCCATTTATCTTTCAATAATTAATTTAGCAACACTTTCATCAGGTGCTGGAGTGACAATAGGTTCCGGCCTTCCTTCCATTTGTTCTACATTTCTAGCAACACTTAAAATAATTCCTATTGCACCACAAGTAAATAGAAATGAACTCCCACCCATACTAACCAGTGGAAGTGTTACACCTGTTACAGGAACCAGATTAACGTTCACTGCCATATTGGCTACAGCCTGTATTACAAGTGTAAAACTTAAACCCAAGGCTAAAAATGCCCCAAAAGCATAAGGACAACGTTTAAAAATTCGGATACAACGATATAGAAAAACCAAGTAAATAAAAATCATAAAAGCACCACCTAACAATCCATACTCTTCAATAATAATTGAATAAATGAAATCATTATATGCCTGAGGCAAGAAATTTCTTTGCCGGCTATTACCAGGTCCAAGTCCTACCAATACACTTCCATTCGCAATGGCAATTTTAGCTTGTTGAACTTGATAAGGTGTTTCATTGTCTTTTGCATACATAAAATCCTGAACTCTTTTTACCCAGGTTCCAAATCGGCCAAAAGACTTTAACTTTTCAGAAATCACAGGTTTTTTACTGTCAGTTGTTTGTTTGGTATCATAAGTTAACATCGCTACAGTAATAATGATAACCAAGGGTATTAATGCAACGAAGATGGTTAAACAGATATGTTTAAAACTTACGCGGCCAATAAACATCAATAGCAAAGCAGTTGCTCCGGTTAACAAAGCATTTGAAAGATTAGCCGGCATAATTAATGCGCAAATCAAGAACACCGGAATAACGATGGGTAAGAATCCGCTCTTAAAATCTTTTATAAATTCTTGTTTTTTACTTAGTAAACGAGAAATGTACATGAACAGAGCCAATTTGGCAAAATCACTAGTTTGAACGGTCATGTTGATAATGGGAAGTTTAATCCAACGACTTCCATCATTTATTTTTGCACCGAAAAATAAAGTATATACCAATAAAGGAATGGCCACCACAAATAATATGGTTGCCACTTTTGAAAAAATGGTATAATTAATACGATGAAGAAAATAAATGATAAATAGTCCAATTAAGGAAAATGAAACTTGCTTAAACAAATAAACGCTCGTATTCCCTTTATACATTTTATAGGCCAAAGAACCGGTGGCACTATACACAACGAGAATAGAGATAAGTGACAAAAGAACAACAATACCCCAAATATACTTGTCTCCTCTGGTCCTATCTACCAAATGTTCACGCATACCACCAATCGTAGGCATTTGAGAAAATAGTGTATCTTTTATTTCTGGCATACTAAACTTGAATTATTAAATATGAATTACGAATTCATTATTTGAAATAAGTAATTCTTACTTATAACTTATCTTTCTTTACTACTTTACAAATAGTTATAATTCTTTGACTGCATCCTTAAACTGTTTCCCTCTATCTTCATAGTTTTTAAAAAGATCAAAACTAGCACAGGCTGGACTTAATAAAACCACATCCCCTTTTGTAGAAAGTTTAAAAGATGCATTAACAGCTTTCTTTGCCGAATCGGTCTCAACAATAACAGGCACTAAATCTTTGAAAGCTTCTAAAATTTTTTTGTTATCACTACCCAAACAAACAATGGCTTTTACTTTTTCTTTTACCAAATCAGCAATTAAGCTATAATCATTCCCTTTGTCGGTACCACCCAATACCAAAACAGTTGGCTTATTCATGCTTTCTAAAGCAAACCAAGTACTATTTACGTTGGTTGCTTTGCTGTCATTAATAAATTCAACACCACGTACCATGGCTATAAATTCCATTCGATGTTCGAGACTATGAAAGTTCTTAACTGCCTCGCGGATTTTTTCTTTTCGGATGCCGAGTGTAGCGGCTGCAATTCCTGCTGCCATAGTGTTGTAGTTGTTGTGTTTACCTTTGAGTGCAAAGTCATAAATACTCATGCTTACTCTTTCTTCCTGAATTCTTAGCATCATCTGGTCTCCCTTGATGTAGCCTCCTTTTTTTACTTCTTGTTTCATAGAAAATGGTAGTGGGTTAGTATGAATGGATAATAATGGGAGTTTTTGCATGATCACTTCATCATCAAGACAGTAGATAAAATAATCATGATTTGTTTGGTTATTAATAATCTTGAATTTACTGTTGATGTAATTTTCGAATTGGTAATCATACCTATCGAGGTGGTCTTCAGTAATATTCAATAATATTGCTATGTCTGCATGGAAATCTTTAATATCATCTAGTTGATAAGAACTAACTTCTACTACATATAACTCTTTCGGATCAACAGCCACTTGCTTGGCAAAAGAAATTCCTATATTACCTACCATTGCAACATCTAATCCGGCAGTTTTACAAATATGGTATGTCAATGCAGTAGTCGTGCTTTTGCCATTACTACCAGTGATGGCTATTATCTTACTTTTGCCTTTAAAACGATAAGCCAATTCTATTTCACTAATCACTGTTATACCTTTCTTCCTGATTTGCTTAACCATTTCATTCTTTTCTGAAATACCCGGACTTTTCATTACTTCATCAGCAGTTAGTATTTTCTCTACAGAATGTTGTCCTTCTTCAAAATCGATTCCATTATCAAAGAGCTCTTGTTTGTATACGGGTTTAATAATACCGCTATCACTTACAAATACATCATACTGCTCCTTCTTTCCAAGCAATGCTGCACCTACACCGCTTTCACCTCCTCCAAGTATGACCAATTTGTGTTTCATTGTATCGTTTCTATTCTTGGTTTTAAATCTTATGCTACTTTGCTTTTACATTATTCATCATTCAACAGACTTTATGAATAAAAAATAATTATCTGATTTTTAAAGTCACTATGGTTAATACCACACATATAATAGTAATAATCCAAAACCGGACAGCAATTTTGCTTTCATGAAAACCCTTTTTTTGGTAATGATGGTGAATGGGACTCATTAAAAAAACTCTCCTCCCTTCCCCATATTTTTTCTTTGTGTATTTGAAATAGCTTACTTGAATAATCACACTCAATGTTTCGATAAAAAAAACTGCACATAAAATCACTACTAATAGTTCTTTACGAACAATAATGGCCAAGGATGCGATTATGCCACCCAATGCAAGGCTTCCGGTATCTCCCATAAAAACCTGTGCAGGAAAAGCATTGTACCATAAAAAACCTATACAAGCCCCTACCAATGCCCCAACAAAAATGGAGAGCTCTCCTAGATTGGGTATATACATAACATCAAAATAGTCTGCCAAAATATAGTTACCACTTACATACACAAAAACGCCAATACCCGCACCAATAATTGCGCTCACTCCTGCTGCAAGGCCATCAAGACCATCTGTCAGATTGGCTCCGTTAGATACGGCAGTGATAATAAATGTTACTATGAGAATATACACAATCCAAGTGTATTTTTCTGCTCCTGGTCCAATCCAACTAATTAACTTACTATAATTAAACTGGTGGTTTTTTACAAAAGGAATTGTAGTGATTGGTGTTTTTACTTTTACAAATTTCTTTTCAACACCATTTAGTTTTCGAATAATGATATTTGAATCTTTTGCCAAACGCTCACCTTGTAGTAATTGTGCTCTTGGACTTGTGATTACTTCTCTTTCTACAGTTACTGCATTACTAAAATAAAGTGTAACGCCTACAATTATACCTAGTCCGATTTGCCCAATAATTTTTGTGATCCCTGCTAAACCATCACTATCTTTCTTTTTATAAGTTCCTCCTATTTCTAATGCTTTCTTTCTTGCCCGAATTTTAAATAAATCATCCAAAAAACCAATTACTCCTAACCAGATTGTGCAAAGCACCATCAATCTGATATATACTTTATCTAGGTTTGCAAACAAGAGTGTTGGGATTAAAATACTTAAAAGAATAATGATTCCTCCCATTGTTGGTGTTCCTTTCTTTTGTAACTGCCCTTCCAAACCTAAGTCCCGAACACTTTCCCCAATCTGTTTTTTCTTTAAGAATAAAATAATGCGGTTACCAAATACCGTGGCTATTAATAAAGACATTATTATTGACATCCCAATTCGAAAAGTGAGAAACTGGAATAGACCAGCCCCGGGAAAGTGGTATTCTTTGCTTAACCAGTTAAATAAATAATACAACATAATGGTTAGTTTAATAATTGTAGAGGTTAGGTTAGTTACGTATGTCCTATGGTTCTTTTTTTGAACTAAGTCATTTTGCCTAAACTACTTTTCTAATAAATCAAACATTTTCATCAAAACTTCTTTATCATCAAATGGATATTTTACTCCTTTAATGTCTTGATATTTTTCATGTCCTTTTCCAGCAATCAAAATAACATCTTCACTTTTTGCAAAACTCACAGCAGCTTTAATGGCTTCTTTTCTATCAATAATGGAAATAAATTTTCTTTTGGCTGAACTGGATAAACCTTGTTCCATATCAGCTATTATTTTTGCAGGATCTTCGGTTCTGGGGTTATCACTGGTAAGAATTACTCTATCACTCAAATCACAAGCTGATTGTGCCATAATGGGTCTTTTTATTTTGTCTCTATCCCCACCACAGCCCACAACGGTTATTATTTGTTCATGACCTTTTCTTAATTTTTTTATTGTTGCTAAAACATTTTCCAATGCATCTGGTGTATGTGCATAATCGACAATACCAATAATCATTCCTTTGCTGATACTATAATCAAACCTTCCTTCGGCACCGGATAATAAACTTAAAGCTGTAAGTACATTTTCATTTTCTTCCCCTAAACAAATAGCAGCACCATAAACCGCTAAAAGGTTATATGCGTTAAATTCCCCTATCAATCGGAAATGAACTTCTGTATCATTTACCATCATCACCAGTCCGGTTAATAAATTTTCCAGAATCTTTCCTTTAAATGCTACCACCGTTTTAAGACTATACATATACTTTTTTGCCGGCGAATTTTGTAGCATTATTTCGCCTCGTTTATCATCTGCATTGGAAATGGCAAAAGAATTAGAACACAGGTGATCGAAAAAACTTTTCTTCACTCGGATATACTCATCAAACGTTTTGTGGTAATCGAGGTGATCATGGGTGATATTACTAAAGATGCCACCGGTAAAATATAAACCAGTAATTCGATGCTGGTGAATTGCATGACTACTACATTCCATAAAAACATGCGTACATCCTTCGAGTACCATTTGGAATAACAATGCATTCAGACTAACCGCATCGGGTGTAGTATGTGTGGATGGGATAATTTTATCCGCTATTTGATTTTGAACAGTACTTACCAATCCACATGTATATCCTAATTGCGTAAATAGTTTGAATAAAACAGTGGCAATAGTGGTTTTGCCATTGGTTCCCGTAACACCTACCAGTTTCATTTTTAACGAGGGCTCACCAAAAAATTGGTGTGCCATATACGCAATAGATTCATTAGAATTATTTACAACTAAATAGGTAACTCCTTCAGAAATTACAATAGGTATTTTTTCACAAACGATAGCAACGGCCCCTGAAGAAATAGCTTTCTCTATAAATTGGTGACCATCCGATTGTAAACCATTAATAGCAACAAAAACATTTCCTTTAATTACATTTCGTGAATCAATTTGAATACCGGTTATTTCAATTCCGGTATTTCCTACAACCTGTTTAAGAGGTACTTTGTATAATATGTTTTTTAGTATTGCCATATTTTTTTATACTTGCAGAAAGCAATCGCTTTCCATCATAATTTAATATTTTCTTAATTCAATTCTATATGTAAGACTTGACCTCTTGCAATAGGTTCTCCTGCTGATATGGATTGCATAAGCACTTTTCCCCTCCCTTTTACATTTATTTTTAAACCCATATTCTCACAGATATAAACAACATCTTTTAATCCCATGCCTCTCAACAAAGGCATTGCGTTTAATTGAAATTCTTTTTTTGTAAGCTCTACCGATGCATCTTTACCTCTCATATCTGTCCATTCGACTATTCGATTGGTTGAATCTGAATAGGGTAACCTTAGTTTATTATTTATTAAATGGATTTCTTTTTTATTACCCGAAAAATTAAATGCACTGCTATCTTTTCGAAGGGTTAATATTTCTTGCTGATTACTTTTCTTAATATAGGTAATAAATAACCTATCTGCTATTTCCTTAAATACAGGTCCTGCAATTGCAGCGCCATAAAAAACCGGCGCATGCGCTTTATTTTTAATGACAACAACACAAGTGTATTGTGGGTTATCAGCAGGAAAATATCCTGCAAAAGAAGATTGATATATTTTATCGGAATAACCTCTATTATCATTGGCTACTAATGCAGTACCTGTTTTACCTGCCACTTTAAAAGCGCTGTTCTTAAATAGATCTTTTGCTGTTCCTTCTATACAAACACCTTCTAAACATTCTTTCAATTGTTGTAATGTTATTTTGCTACACAAGTTGGCTTCTAATAGCTGAGGATTAGATTCGCGAATGAGTACGCCTTCTTCTTTTATTGCATTCAATAGATAGGGGCGCATCATTTTACCATTATTAGCAATAGCATTATATAACATCAATGTTTGAAGAGGGCTCACCGAAAGGTTATAGCCAAAAGCCATCCAGGGCAAAGTAGTAGGTCCCCATATTTTACTGCCAGGTTTATGAATTACAGGACTTCTTTCTCCGGTAAGATCAATACCCGTTACCCGATCCATTCTCATTTTATGCAGGGCATTAATAAACTGACCTGGATTATTTGAATAATATATCGAAGCCAGTTTAGCCATCCCAACATTTGAACTTAATTCGAAAGCCTGTTTAATGGTAACATCCGTTCTGCCATGTTTCTCACTATCATAAACAGTTTGACCGGCTGTATGCCAAACTCCTCCTTCCAAATTCACCATTTGGTTTAATGAAATCTTTTTATCTTCCAACAAAGCAATCATTGTTGCCAGCTTAAAAGTAGAACCGGGTTCTGTTGGCTCGAGTGCATAATTAAAATCCTCGAAGTAGCTACCTGTGCTTCTTTTTCCCAGGTTGGCTATTGCTTTAATCTTTCCTGTTTTCACTTCCATCACCAAAGCACACCCATGTTCTGCCTCATTTTTTATCATCATTTTCATCAGCGCATTTTCAGCTATATCCTGAATAAA
>JAYTSC010000122.1:0-1850 GCA_043745885.1 Bacteroidota bacterium
CAAAATTATCATTAATGCTGATAGAATATCTAATGGGTATGATAGTACTAGTATTTTGAGTTTTAACACCGGCAGTAAAAATGTTCGAATTAGTCATGCCTATGTTGTAAACGGAAAAATTGGAGAGACTACATTCCAGATAAAATGCAGTGATTTTCATAATTCCATCAAAGAAATATACCTTGATGAGAAATTGGTTTGTATTGCGCAAGGTAAATTTGCACCTGAGAAGTTTGTTATATTTGATGCATCTGTATCTTCGGAACTATTAATTCAATTATTTATCATCGGGTTTAACCCTTTTTTTGAAACTTAGATCAAACGTATGCGCATCATTTCTTATAATGTCAATGGCATAAGAGCTGCCATTAATAAAGGATTTACAGATTGGTTACAAACGAATCCGGCTGAAATCATTTGCCTTCAGGAAACGAAAGCAATGAAAGAAAATGTCGATTTCGAAAAAATCGAATCACTAGGCTATCATACCTATTGGTTTTCTGCTCAAAAAAAAGGATATAGTGGGGTGGCTATTTTTACAAAAATAAAACCTACAAAAATCGAATATGGTCACAAATTGGAACAAAGCGATTTTGAAGGAAGGGTGCTCCGTGTCGATTTTGGAAACCTAACTTTAATTAATGCTTACTTTCCTTCAGGTACCAGTGGCGATGAACGACAAACCTATAAATACAAATGGCTGGATGAATTTTTTAACTACTTACAGGAACTTCGAAAAATAAGACCCAAATTAATTGTAGTGGGTGATTATAATATTGCACACACCGAATTAGATATTCATGACCCAAAAGGAAATAAAAAATCCTCCGGTTTTTTACCCGAAGAAAGAGCCTGGATGGATAAATTCTTACAACAGGATTGGGTAGACACTTTTCGGGAAATACATCCGAAAACAACGGGTGGTTATTCCTGGTGGAGCCAAAGATTTCCAAGCGTTAGAATGCAAAATAAAGGTTGGCGTATTGATTATATATGTATTACCAAAAACCTACAAAAACAATTAAAAGATGCCCGTATCTATCCCGATATCAAACACAGCGACCATTGCCCGGTTTATATCGAACTCGCTGATTAGCAACATTACAATTAAAATTATTTTTAGCCCATGATTCACTCTATTAACTATTAATTTTTAACTATTAATTTTCCCTCCTCTATGCTCATCTACAATATAACCACCAAAGTAAACTGGAGCATCCATGAAGCCTGGTTAATTTGGATGAAAGAAAAACATATTCCGGATGTAATGAATACAGGATATTTTTCTGACTTCAGATTTGCCCGATTATTGGATATTGATGAGGATGAAGGTCCAACTTATTCAAACCAATATGATGTCCATTCAAAAGAGCAATATGATGAATACATTTTAATACATGCACCTACACTGAGAAAAGAAGTGATTCACAAATGGAGCAATCAAATGATTGCTTTTCGTACCCTCATGGAACTTGTGCATTGAGTGTGGATAGATTTACAATTTCATTTTGGCAATCACAAATCTTACTTATATTCTTCCAAAAGACTTTCTGAAAATAAATTGTAGGTTTTTTGTCTGAAATGCTTTACTCGCCTGAATTTCAGCATATTATTCAGAATACTAGAATCATTTCACACAAAACTATTTTCCCTAAAATCCTTTATTCACAAGGCTTTAGCAGGAATTCATAGAAGTAAGCTATCAATATAAAGTTTTGTTGCACAAAAAAAGAGAATAGATTTGCCCAGTTAAAAAACAAAAAAATTACCGTTATGAACAAAGCTGAATTAATTGCCCATCTTTCCGGAGAGACAGGCATTACCAAAACACAAGCGAATGCTGCACTGAA
>JAYTSC010000123.1:0-1847 GCA_043745885.1 Bacteroidota bacterium
TTTTTTAGCAAAAAAGTAAGAAGAAACATCATTAACCCAGCTATGAAAAAACGAATGTTTGCAATTACAAGTGGCTGTGCCGACATCAGACCAAACTTAGTCACTACAGATGCCGATGCCCATAATGCCGCAAATAAAAGGCCTGATAAAAGAATTCTCATTAAAAAGGTTTTTTAACAAGATACAGGTAGAACTGTATTTGGCAGTATAAATAATCAGATCATGTACTTGTTGGTTGAATTCTATTGTTCACTGTGGCATTCACTTTGGCATCATTTCCTTATTTGAGAATTATCACGAAAATTGAACCATTTAACCTATAACCCTTGCCAATTCGCTGATGGCATATAAGGGAAGGTTGGTTAGCCAGTCCTCTTTTCTGAAATCAGACATGGAAGTCCATATTGCCGTCAACGGCTTGTATTTTTGGCAGAATGTCTTTAAACTTTTGGCTTGCAGGTTTTCTTCCCCTTTAACTTCTACAGGTACAATCTGGCCAGCACACTGTACTAAAAAATCTATTTCAGCAGTTGCGTTTTCAGCAGACCAGTAATAGATGGCCAGCTCTTTATTTACAATAAGTTGCTGCAATACAGATTGTTCTGTTAATGCACCTTTAAATTCTTCAAAAACGATACTACCTTCTAATAGAGTTTTTACATCTACATTCACCATTGCGTTTAATAATCCTATATCCACCATAAATAATTAAAAAGCGCTAAAGTCTTCATACGCCTTTAGAAGTATTGCGGGTTTGGGTGCCCGGTTAACTTTGTGAACAAGGCCGCAGTCAATAAGCCACGACATGGCCAGTTCATACTCTTTTGCCCTGGCCCCGTGTTGAATCACGCCATACATAAATTTTTTATTTGCCTTCGCCAACTGTGCCGGTATGGCGTTCCAAAGCATCCTGATTCTGGCTACAATTTCATTTGGAGCATGTTTGGAAAAGTCCTGTTCATAGGCGATTAATATCTTTTTCTGTAGGTTTCTCACCTCATTAAAGTCTGAATTTTTTGAAAAGGACAATACCGCTTCGGGCATACCGCCTACCTAATAATACTGCTTTAATAATTGGATATATTTAGCCTTTAAATTTTTGATTAGTGTCCAGTCATTACTTTTTAAAGATCAAGCAACAGCTTTTCGCCTAAAGCGTCCAAAAACTCGGTAATATTTAGCGGGTACAAGTCTAAAAAATCAACTTTTCCCACCGGAAAAGAGATGTGCCTGTTCAGTGCTATCCCTAACAATGAACCTGCAGAAATAATATGGTATTGAGGCGCATTTTCCTGAAAGTATTTCAGAGATAGTAGCGCACCCGGTGCCTCCTGTATCTAATCCAAAATATTTAATGTATTATCGGGATTAATAGTTACACCTGTTTCTATTTGCAGGGCAATTATAATTCGACAAATATCAAAATCATCTGAAAAAATATTTTTCAACGTTTTATTACTTTCAAAATTAACATACGCGCATTGCGCGTATTCTTGATGACCAAAAGCTTTCATCAGCCACGTTTTACCTACCTGCCTTGCACCCCGGATAAGAAGCGGCTTTCGGTTCTGAGACTGTTTCCATTTGATTAAATGCGCTTTTTCTACCCTTTCCATGTCTCAAATATTAATTATAGTTGTATGGGTTTATGCAGATGTATACATAATTTCAAATGACTTTATGTTAATATGAGCATTTTAACGAATGACTTACGCTAAATTCCTGAAAAATACTAATATTTGATTTATGGGCTGGACGTTTACCATTGAAGATTTGGCGGCAGCTAATTAAAAGAATGTCGAAACTCTAACGGCGAAAGGGTTGTCTTGATTTTGAAGAGTTTGCTG
>JAYTSC010000124.1:0-3687 GCA_043745885.1 Bacteroidota bacterium
CAAAAACGATAGCGAATGGAATAGTGGTCGTTCGTACCAGATTTGCCGGGGCGGTTATAAATTCATTTTTCGTACCAAAAAAGGTGGTTGATCTGATTCCATAGCCAATTTCCCATTTTTTCTTTTTACCCAAACCCCAATTATGAAAATAGGATCCTGAAAAAGCAGTTTGAGATTCAGCAAAAGCTGCAGAAAAATCTACATAGCTGTTTGCATTTGATTTTTTTTGGGAAAAACTAATCAACGCAATTGAGATACAAATGGTTGTTAAAGTAATTTTTTTAAACATGGGCAACTTTTTTTCTAATTGAGGTAATAAGGC
Source organism: Bacteroidota bacterium (assembly GCA_043745885.1). Lineage (GTDB taxonomy): Bacteria > Bacteroidota > Bacteroidia > Chitinophagales > Chitinophagaceae > Sediminibacterium. The sequence goes on from JAYTSC010000124.1 coordinate 323, forward strand.
TTATTAAACTTTCACGATTTTGAAACACTAAAATGGAACAACAGACCAATACAATACACGCATAAGTAAAAAGTTGTCCTCCATCATCTTTAACCACCAAACCCAACACAGTAATATGTGAAAAAATTGCTCTTAACATCAGGCCCATTCCCAATAGTGCACCAATACCTGTTGAACGTGGATATAGAATTAATATGGAAGCTATTAATTCAAAGCTTGCCACAAGAAATCTACCCCAGGGTTCTATTCCCAATGCTGTAAAAATATAAATAGATTCTTCTGCTCCTGAAAACTTAAAATATAAAGTCTGAAGCATGATTATTGCTGCCACAATGCGCAATAACCAGCTATTAGTGGCTTTTAAAGTGCGACTCATTAGTTTTGGATTTGTGGTATATTAATGGTTTAATTTATTCCAATTGTCATCCGCTTTTGTTCGCAGATTTACTTCATCTTTATTCCACTCTTTTAATGTATTATTAAAAAAACGATTATAAAAAAGATACAATCTACTATTAACGATTTTAAATGTACCCGGATCAATCGATACTTTTTCTCCTTTTGATCCCATTGCATAAGCACACCAACCACCATATTCCAGTGCGTATTTTTCAGGATTTTTTTTGAATAATTCCTTGTTTTCGTTGCTAGAGAAATAATAAACAACACTTCTATCATTAAGCAAAAGATCTTTATTCCCTTTAACTGCTTTATTCTGTGTAAAATAGGCTACCAGATCATATCCTTGAATAGCGATGTCTTTATCCAGATTAAAATGCTTTTTTCTAAGATTAGATACATCTTCGCCATTTACGCAAAAAACTAACATACATGATATAAAAGTAAATACGAGGATGCGAAGCATTGGGTTATCAAGTTTATGGTAAATAAAAGTGAAAGCAAGTTAGCAGCTATCCAAAACTTGCTCCTATCGCTGTTGACGCATGTTTTGTTCGTCCCTTACAAGAAACTAATGAAGAATTGTTAAAATAAAATATATTTAAACATGTAAGTAAATGTTCTGCTTAGCGTCAAAAGCTTAAATATTCGTTTTCATCACCTTAAATAAAAGAAATGCAAAAAATTATTTTACTAGTATGCGTAATTTTCCAATCATTTGTTTTGTCTGCTCAAACAGCTCCTCATGGTTTACAGGTTAATGACCAAGCACCCAATTTCAAAGGAAAAGACCAAAATGGTAAAGAAATTTCCTTAAATACCGAGTTAAAGAAAGGGCCCATAGTTTTGATTTTTTACCGAGGGCAGTGGTGTCCTTTTTGCAATAAACAACTAAAACAATTGGAAGATTCTCTATATCTCATAAAAGCAAAGGGTGCAAATGTATTAACCATTACTCCCGAAAAACCAGAGAATATTAAAAAAACAATCGCTAAAACGAAAGCCAGTTATTCAATTATACATGATGAAGGATTAGAAATTATGAAAATGTATGACGTAGCTTTTAAAGTGGATGATAAAACAATTGAATCTTATAAAAAATATGGAATCGACTTTACTGAAGCAAATGGTGCCGGCAATGGCGCAAATCTTCCTGTTCCTGCTGTGTATATAATAAACAAAGAGGGAAAAATAGTGTATAAATATTTTGATGCTAATTACCGGAAGAGGTCCAAAGTAAATGAAATATTAAGCTATCTCTAACTATGCTCATCAATAACTATTCATAATTCTACGATGGTAATTTATTTGACCAAGATGATAATTCAAATGCGCCAATAAATGCAATAAAAAGTATTCGGTTGTCATGGGATGATCGAATACTTTTTCAGGATACTCTTTTCCTATTGATTCTTCAGTTAATGAAAGAATAGTTTGTTTCACTAAGACTATCGTATGTTCAATAGAAGCATTGATTTCGGATACCGGGATATTTTTTAGCGTAAATTCCTCAGGTCTGTTTCTTTTATAACCTGATGTTCCCAAAATAGCTCCAATATAATATTGCAAATTTCCCAGTAAATGCAAACTAAGATTACCTCCTGAATTACTAATAGAACCTGAAATCTTCCACATCGTATTTTTATCCCGATAGGCATTTATTTCTGTTTGCAACCGACGAATATCACGTTCAAATAATAAGGAAAGATTTTCTTGTAACATGGATTTCAGTTAAGATTAATTTGGTTATACTATTCTCGTTGCTTTAGGATAAAGGTTTGAATGTTACAAAACACAAACTAAAAGTAGATAAATAAAGTAGAAAGATAACTTCATATTTTTGTAAATTTTTTTGATACCAATCTTAAAAATCGATTCTTGAATAGCTTAAATTTTTTTTTCAAAAACTACCAAGGAAACGGACATACTATTAGACAAGACTACACTGTCCACTCCAATTTTAAAATCCATTTGATTTATATTTGAAATTTCCTAAAAAAACTATGCCCCCTTCTGCTGGCACAACCGTGAAAGGAATGGAGACATCTTTACTAAGTCCTTTGAGGGAAAGCGTAGCTTTTAACAGAAAAGTTTCGGGGCTAATCCCTTTAGAAATTTGTTTAGAAGCAATATAATTTTTAGGATATTTTTTTGTATCCAGATAATCTTCACCCTGTAAATTACTGTCACGAATTTCTATACTGGTATTAATGGTAGTTGCATCAAGACAAACCGAAAGATTTGACTTTTTAAGATCAGTTGGAATAAATGTAATATCTCCTTCCAGTCCGTTTTTAATGGCTTCTATCTCCATACACACATTCTTTACTATTATTTTAATTACTGAAGAATGATCAACAGGTTGATACATTTGCCCTGGAAGTTCATTTACAGAAGTTCCAAAGATGAGAGTCACTAAGAGAATAACCAAATTTTTCACTGTTAAAAAGGTTTACCATGCGTTTGCTCAATCAGCATTTTACTGATGAATGGAAACGCATTCATTGTCTTTAAAAATAATGAAGTTGATAAACTTCCACCAAAAAAATATTGAACAGTTCTGCCTATTTGGGTACGCAAAGCAAATTCCTTTTGCCATTCTAAGGTATATTCTCCTTCCATTTTGGCACGATTGGTGGTACCCGAAAGAAATAAATATATATTTTCAAAACCCATTTTTGCCGAGCGTAAAGCCATACTCATTCCGTTTCCGCATAATGGCGTGATCATACCGGCAGCATCTCCCATTAATAAAACATGGTTCTCAACCTGCGTTTTTTGTTGAAAACTGATTTGTGAAATGGCAAGCGGTTGACTGTACAAGTGTTTGGCTTCAGAAAATATTTTTTTTAACTGCCTATTTTTTGAAAGTATGTTTTTTTCTAATTCGGGGATTGAATTACCTGATAACTGCAAATTTTCAGCCGAACTAAGATAACAAAGGCAACAAATATCTTTTTCTATAC